>JAGVCC010000053.1 GCA_020059395.1 Chitinophagales bacterium
ATGGCTACAATAAAACCATACAGCAGATTCAGCGGACTGGAACCACTTATCGTTCGTCCGGAAACAAATTTTATAAATGTGGGTGAACGTACCAACGTAACCGGCAGTAAAAAATTTGCAAGGCTTATTAAAGAAAATAAGTACGAAGAAGCACTGAGTGTTGCAAGGCAGCAGGTGGAAAACGGTGCACAAATAATTGATGTAAACATGGATGATGCGCTGCTTGAAGGTGTGCAGGCCATGACTACTTTTTTAAATCTGCTGCAAAGCGAACCCGACATTGCCAAAATTCCGGTAATGATTGACTCATCGAAATTTGAAATTATTGAAGCCGGATTAAAATGCGTGCAGGGCAAATGCATTGTTAACTCTATTTCCATGAAGGAAGGAGAAGCAAAATTTATTGAGCAGGCAACTATTTGTAAAATGTTTGGAGCTGCAGTAATTGTAATGGCATTTGATGAATTGGGCCAGGCTGATACAAAAGACAGAAAAGTACAGATTTGCCACAGGGCTTATAAAATATTAACCGAACAGGTTGGCTTTGACCCACAGGACATTATTTTTGACCCCAACATTTTTGCAGTGGCCACCGGCCTGGAAGAACATAACAATTATGGTGTTGATTTTATAGAAGCTACCAAAGAAATAAAACAATTGATGCCACTGACAAAAGTGAGCGGCGGTGTAAGTAACTTATCTTTTTCGTTTCGTGGTAATGAGCATGTAAGAGAAGCTATGCACTCTGTGTTTTTGTATTACACCATAAAAGCCGGTATGGATATGGGCATTGTAAATGCCGGGCAGCTGGTAGTGTATGATGAGATTGAACCACAACTGAAACAATTGTGTGAAGATGTAATTCTTAACCGCAATAATGACAATAATGAAGCAACCGAAAAGCTGATTGCTTTTGCAGAAACCGTTAAAGCAGATGGTAAGGTTACAATAAAAGATGAAGCCTGGCGCAATGGTACTGTGGAAGAAAGGTTAAAACATTCTTTGGTAAATGGCATTACCGACTATATTGATGCAGATACAGAAGAAGCAAGACAGCAATACCCAAGACCATTAGATGTTATTGAAGGCCCGCTAATGGCGGGTATGGATGTAGTGGGAGATTTATTTGGCAGTGGCAAAATGTTTTTACCGCAGGTGGTAAAAAGTGCAAGGGTAATGAAGAAAAGCGTGGCAGTATTAACCCCATACATTGAACAGGAAAAAGAAGACCGCAAACAGGCTCACCTTGCTGCAGGCACCGTAAATGAAGAAACTGCCGGTGCAGCAAAAATTTTATTAGCCACTGTAAAAGGAGATGTACATGATATTGGGAAAAATATAGTGGGTGTGGTATTGGCCTGTAATGGGTACGAAATTAAAGACATGGGCGTAATGGTGCCTGCAGATAAAATTTTAGATGAAGCAGAAAAATATGGGGCGGATATTATTGGTTTATCAGGATTGATAACACCATCGCTGGATGAAATGGTGCATGTGGCACATGAAATGAAACGCCGTGGCATGAAACAGCCATTATTAATTGGCGGTGCTACAACAAGCCGTATGCACACTGCCGTAAAAATTGCACCGCAGTTTGATAAAGGCGTGGTGCATGTGCTGGATGCATCCCGGAGTGTAACAGTGGCGGGTAACTTATTAAACAAAGAACAGAAAGAAAGTTTTTTAGCAGATGTAAAAACTGAGTATCAAAAATTGAAAGAAGATTTTGAAAATAAAAAAGTAGTAAAACAATTTTTATCTTTTGCTGATGCGCAAGCTAATGGCAGTAAAATTGACTGGGCTAATTACACTCCCGTTACACCAAGCTATACAGGAGCAAGACAATTTGCCAATTACGATTTAGGTGAATTAAGAAAGTATATTGACTGGCAGCCCTTCTTTATTGCATGGGAGCTGCATGGCAAATTTCCTCAAATATTAAGCGATGATAAAGTAGGTGTGGAAGCCACCAAATTATATAATGATGCCAATGCCCTGTTAGACAAAGTGGTGGCTGAAAAATGGTTAACAGCAACTGGCGTTGCTGGCTTTTGGCCTGCAACAAAAGCAGCACCAGACACAATTGAGGTTACAGACGGCAATAAAAAAATACATCTTGAATCGTTAAGGCAACAGATAAAAAAAGCAGCAGGGCAACCAAATTTATCGTTGGCAGATTTTATAAAACCTAGCCCATCCCCAACAACCGCTTCGGTTTTACAAGACACTGCTAAAGCCCCTTCCCAAGAGGAAGGGGTGGGTAGTGATGGCTTCGGTTATGAAATGGCCGACCCAACAGTTTATCAGTTATTAAAACAATTTGCACTTGACAACAGGAATAAGCCGACAGAAGCAGAAGCATTACTTTGGGATGTGTTGAAATCAAAACAATTTGAAGGCTTTAAATTTCGCCGTCAGCATATTATAGGCACTTATATTACAGATATAGTCTGTTTAGACAGAAGGTTAGTTGTAGAGATTGACGGCTTAATTCATCAGTTACCAGAAAATAAAGAAAGCGATGCAATAAGAACAAATTGGCTTGAAGAAAAAGGGTTTAAAGTAATCAGGTTTACAAATGATGAAGTAATAAAAAATACTGATAAAGTATTGCAGACCCTTTCTGTCGAATTAAATAAACAAACAAGTATCAAATACAGCAACAATCCAAGTTCCCCCCTCGGGGGACAGGGGGCCTGGTCTGATTATATCGGTGCTTTTTCTGTAACAATTAAAGGCATTGAAGCACACATTAAACGCTTTGAAGCACAGCATGACGACTACAATAAAATTATGCTGCAGGCTTTAGCCGACCGTTTAGCAGAAGCTTTTGCAGAGCTGCTGCATGAAAAAACAAGGAAAGAATTGTGGGGGTATGATAAAAATGAAACCCTGTCAAACGAAGACCTGATTAAGGAGCAATACAACGGCATACGCCCTGCACCAGGCTACCCCGCCTGCCCGGACCATACAGAAAAATACAAACTGTTTGAATTATTAGGCGGCGAAGCTGTTACAGAAATTCATTTAACCGAATCACTGGCTATGTATCCGGCATCATCTGTTTGCGGCTGGTATTTTGCCAATCCTGAAAGTAAATATTTTGGCGTAGGTAAAATAAATGAAGATCAGCTTAAAGATTATGCTGCAAGAAAAGGAATGAGCATTGAAGATGCTACAAGATGGTTAAGGCCAATACTTGAGTAAAGCTTTTACTTTTGCTCTAACTGCTCTTTCATTTCCTGTGCAGCTTTGGCATCTTTCATGCCTTTAAATAAAAATACTATTACAGCAATTTTAAAAATAATGCCGCTGATGATTGTCTTTGGGTCAATAATAGCATTGATAAGTATAAAAAGCCCCATAAGTATCAGTCCTCCAATTATTGCAAAATAAGGTTTCTTTTTAGTCCATAATCCCAGGGCAATAAAGCCGCCTATGTAAATGATCCATAACAGGTAATCCAGCCACATAATTTCTATATCAAATGGATATTGGGAAAAAATGATTATGGCATTCAGCAGCAGTATGCCAGCCGCAATAAAAAGGGCATTTCTTGCCTGACGTATGTGTTTATCATAACCCTGTATTGAAAATTCATCACCCGAAAAAATTGTTTGAGAATTTTCTTCTGGTGTAATTTCAGCTGGCTTATTGTTTTCCATTTTGTAAGTTTGTTGCACAATATAAAAAAATAATCAATGCGCATAATATCTTATAACGTTAATGGCATACGTGCCGCACTAAAAAAAGGGTTTATAGACTGGTTAAAAACCAACCCGGCAGATATTATATGCCTGCAGGAAACCAAAGCCACTAAAGATGATGTGGATGTAAAACAATTGGAGGCACTTGGCTTTCACCACCACTGGTACAGCGCACAAAAAAAAGGGTACAGCGGCGTAGCGGTGTTTAGTAAAATAAAGCCTGACAATGTAGAGTATGGCTGCGGTATTAAAAGCAGTGATGATGAAGGCCGTGTAATACAGGTTGACTTTGGCGACATACGTTTAATAAACGCTTACTTTCCCAGTGGTACCAGTGGCGATGAAAGGCAGCAGTTTAAATATGTTTGGCTCAATGAATTTCATACCTATCTTAATAAACTAAAGAAAAAATACCCTAAAATAATTTTAGTGGGTGATTATAATATTGCCCACAACGAAATTGACATTCACGACCCCAAAGGCAATAAAAAATCATCGGGCTTTTTGCCGGAAGAAAGAGAATGGATGACTAAATTTCTAGCCAACGGATGGATTGATACCTTCCGTGAATTTCATACAGAGCCACACCGCTACAGCTGGTGGAGCCAGCGCTTTCCTAGTGTACGATTAAATAATAAAGGCTGGCGTATTGACTATATTACCGTAACTGAGCCGCTGAAAAAACAATTAAAAGATGCTGATATTTTTCCGGATGTTAAGCACAGCGATCATTGCCCGGTGTATGTTGAATTGAAAAAATAGGCAGCACCCGCAAATTGTTAAAACCAGTTTATCATAAGCCGTAAAAACTGTTAAACGAACTTTTTCTTAGTTCTTTCTTTAACAATTTATTCTGCTATGGTATTGTGCAGCGGTGTATCTTGTTTTACCATAAAGCCTAAAACACTGCCATGGAAATACTCCTTTTTATTGCACTCATTGTGATTTTCATTATTGTTTTAAGTATCCAGGGCCGTCAGCGGAAAAATGATGAACAGCTTAACAAAAAACTGGCACATTTAAACTATCAACTACAGGAGTTAAAAACTGAATTGCAAAAATCACAAACTACTGCTACGCCTGCCCCAGCCCCCGCACAACATCAAAAAGAAGCGGCTGAATTAAAAGAGCAGGAGGCATACAAACAAAAAATTGCAGCCATTGAAGAAATGCGCCGTATTAAAGAAGAAAAACGCAAATCAGAAGAGCAATTAAAGCAACAGCGTCCGGTGGTAACGTTTACCGTTGCCGAAACTATTGAAGTACCCTCAGAAGCTGCTAAACGTTTACAGCCCCCGCCTGTTAAAGAAAGCTGGTTGGAAAAATGGTTTAAAAATAATCCTGACCTTGAAAAATTTATTGGCGAAAACCTTTTTAATAAAATAGGCATTGCTGTTCTTGTTTTTGGTATTGGCTTTTTTGTAAAATACGCAATAGATAAAGACTGGATTAATGAATATGGGCGGGTAGCTATTGGCTTATTTTGCGGTATTGTACTAGTGGGTTTGGCGCATTACATGCGTAAAACTTACCGGTCTTTCAGCTCAGTACTAGCAGGTGGCGGCATCGCCGTTTTTTATTTTACTATAGCACTGGCCTTTCATGATTACAGAATTATTAACCAGCAGATAGCTTTTATATTAATGATTGTTATCACTGCTTTTGCAGTATTGCTGGCGATATTGTATAATAAGCTGGAGCTTGCAGTAATTGCGGCTGCTGGTGGTTTTCTTACTCCATTTTTAGTAAGTACCGGCAGCGGAAATTACATAGCACTGTTCACCTATCTTATTATTTTAAATATTGGCCTGCTTACCTTATCGTGGTTTAAAAAATGGCCGCTGTTAAACAGTCTGGCATTATTTTTTACCGTTATTATTTATGGCGTGTGGATGGCAGACCGGTTTCTATTTAAATC
>JAGVCC010000109.1 GCA_020059395.1 Chitinophagales bacterium
ATACTTCCAACGGCTTTCTTTGTTGTTTATTATTTTATCTCTAAAATAGAATTCGCCTTTATGCTTTCTGCTAGTAAACAATACACTAACGCCGTTAGGGTCGGTTAGTGTAAAATTTCTTTCATCAATATTTATCTTGCTATTAAACCAAGCAATATAATCGGTTTCTGTGCTAAGCTTAGTAGCAGCGGCTAACCTATCGTCTTTTATTAATTTTTCCACAGGTCGCAATCCATAATCGTTTACAGCATCCAGCAGTTTTTTGCCTGCTTTGGCATAGTAAGGGTGCGCTTCGCTAAATACTACTTTTTTTAATGCTCCGTTAAATTGAAAATTTTTTGCCGTATTGTCATTAGCAAGTTTGTCGCCTTTTTTGTAATCGCTTTCAGTATTATCTGTAGCTGCTACTACGGTGCATCTGCATTGCCAGTCAAAGGGTATCCAATGCGTTTGCCAAAACTTACTGCTTTTTTTATAGCGCAATCCATCTAGCTTTTTGTGGCTATCTCTTACCCTATCATCGCCAGCGGTACTTATCTCCAGCACATCGTCATCGCTATACATATTCCACAGCTGTGCGCCTTGGCCAGTTGCCAGTGCGGTGCCATACTCAGCACTTAGGTAGTTTTCGTTGTATAAATAAAACTTTGTTTTAATGTCGTTTAAAAACTCATTAAACGGCTTTATAGTACCATCTTCATTGGTCAATAGTTTGCTAAACTCTTGGTTTTGTACATAGCTCTTAGCGCCGCTAAACTTATGCACGTTGGCAATTAAGTGCGCTCTTAGGCTATTGTTTGGGTTATCATAACTAAAAGAGCTGCCCATTCCTTGTGTGATGGCTTCCGTCAGCTTACGGGCTGTGTCGGTGTACAAACAGCTATTAATAGTTGCCTTACCATCAGCTTCTGCTCGGTGCAGCGATTGGGCAAAGCTCTTTAGTATATCTTCAATATCATCATCATTTAGCTGTACCATATTGCCGGAGTCGGCACAATGGTTACACACTAAATAGTAGTTAGCTAGTTGTTCGTGCCAGCCCAGGTTGGTTACTGGGCCGGGTCGAAAAAATCGGCAATGCGGCTTCTTATTTTATCAAAAAAACTTTTTTCATCTTCCGTTAAATCTAAGCTGTCGTTTAGGTTTAATTTTTTCTCTTTTTTAGCGTTAGGTATAACTCGCTGTTGCGCCACCTTCTCGGCTTCCTGTGCTGCTTTTTGAGCATCATAATCGGATGGCTTAGGTATGCCGCTTGTTTCATACACATAGTCGGTATCTATAGGCTCGCCTATGCGCTTTACCTGCTCTACTATGGCTAGTTTTTTGGTTATCTCTTCGAGGTTAAGCTCTTGGTGTGCGTTAAATATGCCATCCGCTACGGCGTAGCCAATATTGTATAGTACGGGTTTTACCGTATCATTAAGCCAATTTTTTACATACTTAATATCGTCTCTATAAACCTCCAGCTGCGTTTTCATATGCGTTTCGCTTTGGGCGTAACCGCTGCTTTTGCTGCTGTTGGTAGTCTCGGTATTGCCTAGTATCAATATACTAATTTGCTCGTCGCAAAACCGTGCTAATTTCTCATACACATCGCCGGCACCTGTGCCGCTTATTTTATTATCATGTATTACCATTGTAGTGCCGTCGGGTAATATCATATAAGGCGCTGCGCCCATTTCCTCGGCATTTTTCTTAAGTATTTCCATAGTGCCTTCGTCATAGCCATTGTAGCGGTACTCTCTAAATGGCATGCCAAATAGTTGCACAAACTGCGCCCAATCGGCTACATCGCCACGTTTTAATAGCACATAAGGCACGGCTTTAAGCAATAAGCCTAAATCTGTATCGCTGCCAAGGTCGCACACATAAGGCGCATACATAGGGTCTATATAGCTTATGCTACTAGTGCTATCTACTGCACCGGCGCTATTGTATTGCTCTCTTACTATGCGCTTTTCCTTCGCTCTTATATGTTGGCGTTTTATGCAATAGCTATGGAGCTTGTATACTTCTTTCCCATATTCTACTACCTTTTTTTTGCCAAGTTCCATCACGGTTTTGCCGTAAAAAAGAGTGTTTAAAATTTCGGTCAATACCTGCTCAAATTGTGGGCTTTCCGTAAGTGTATTTAAAGCCTCTACTACTTTTTTATTGGTATAAAAGTACCAGGGCGTATTGGTGATATTGCTTACACGTTTTTGCAGCTGGCTGCTTAGGTGTGGGTCTAGTAGCACATCCTCGTACAAGTCGTACAGGTCTACTCTAGTGCCATTAGTGGCTTCGGCGTGGGTTAATGCACGGCGCCAGTCGGCTATATCGTAACTAGTGCGGCGCACAGGGCGTGCCGTTATGTAATTTTCAATTACCAATTCCTTTGCGGTCTCTTTTTTTATTGCAGTTGCCATAATTAATATTGGGTGGTTCTACGAGGGTTTGAGCCAAATTTTAATTTACCAGGTTGCGGGTTTTCTTCGGTGGGCGGTACTACCGGTAGTGGCGGTACCACTTTACCAGCTTGCACATCTTCAAGCCATTCAATAGCACGGTTGTAGCGCTTTTCTCTCAGTTCCAAATCAATGTTTGGGTTGGCTAATTGTATAAAATGCCAAACGGCTATGTCTTTAATGTACAGCAATAATATAGCGTTACGGGCAGCATCCACGGCGGCAAATATGGCCACTATATCATAGTTGCTTAGGTAGCCCTTAGCTTCGCTTATAGCAGCGTCTATACTACTATCGGCTATGCCATCCCAATCGCCTTCTATAGCTTCCACTATCTCTAGTGGTAAATGTGTTCTTAGTTCTATATTTGGTAAGTACATACTAGTATCTTTTTTTGTTTATCGGTCGTTTGCCAGCTTGCACATTGCTTATATCCGTACTATGCTTGCTGTCTATAATATACTTTGCGCCTTCGGCAGCATCGGGGCCATCGTCTTTAGCTCTATTGTTTTTATAGCTCAACCCCAAAAATTGTCCTTCTAGCAATTTCATATGCGGGTTGTCTTTTTCCGCTAGGTTAAAAAATAATTTAGCATTTCTATTAAGAGGCTCCAAGGCAGCTTCAATACGTGTAATTTTATGGCCCTTAACCCTTTCGTCGGGCGTAATTATAATTTTGCTCTTTGCAATTTTTAAAGAAGTTTGTATTTTTTCTCTTATCGTATCTTGCATAAAGTTTTCTTCTGCTAGCCAAAATGTAGGCAAACGATCAGCTACATAATCTTCTAGCAGTTTTAAACCTTCGGCAAATTTGCCAGTAGTACCTTGTATACCATATGCATTATGTATATGGTATTCATCTTTCCATTTGCCCATCAATACGCAAAACTTGTAATCATTCTTTTTGCTGTCCTTATAACTCAAATCGCTGTAGCCTACTAGAAACTTATAAAACTTTATAGGTTGCATATGCTTCCAGTGCATCTTATCAAATATTTCGCCTTCGGTTATGGGGTTGTTAAAGTATTCGCCTTGCTGTGCCTTGAAGCTTACCTTGCTTAGCACCCTATCTATCATCTCCTCGGTGTTTTTTTGCGGCCAGCTGCTTAGGTTGTTTTCATCACGTATGTTTATAATGTCTACATGGTCGGCGTATTGTTGTGCTCTTACCACACAGCAATCGGTAGCTATTATGTTACCTAAAAAAAGCACTAACATTTTCTTACTGATACTACGTGTACCCATCAATGCTTTTTCTATCCAATCCCAACGTTTGGTAATTATATCTGTATTACGCACATCTTCGTCGGTATCTATGTCGGTTATCACAATAGCGTCGGGCCGCACTTCGGCAGCCTTTACACCTCTAGGGCTTTGCCCTGCACCCATCGCTAAAAACCTAGCACCTTTTTTGGTGGTAAAATCGCCACTAGTCCATTTGCCAAATCGCTCTTGTGGGCCATAGTCGTTGGTTATACGTTGGTTGCTATCGAGCTGCGCTTTGTAATGCTCTAAAAACTGCACCGCATTGTCGTAGCTATTACTTACCATCAGCACAAATTTCTTTTGCCCAGTAAGTACCAGGTACAACAGCTCAAACATAGTACGGGTATCTTTGGCCAGCTCACGGCTCCAGCTGCGCACTTCGTACCACTCCAAGTTATTAAGCACTCGCTTAGTTGCTTTTTTATGGAAAGGTGCTGGCTCTGCATAGCTGTAATTAGGGAAATAGTATTTAAACCATTGTTCCGGATTGGCTTCTAGCTCATCCATACGCTCCCTGCGCTGTTTGATAGTTTCGGTATTATCAACTGGGGTGGCGGCTATAATATTGTCTCTATACTCCGCCCAAAGGTTGCTATATTGCTTTTTGCTTAACTCTGCCATTAACGTAATTTTAGTTGCATAAAGCTGTCTATGTACGGTATTAGCTCCTTTGCTTTTTCTAAGTCAATATCTTGTATGTGCTGCACCAAGCCTTTGCACACTTCGTATATCTGCCCTATGTTGGCTTCTTTTTCTAAGTTGCTTATGCTGGCACTTAGTTTCAATATAGCATCACCATCTTTGCTATTGGCTACGCCTTTGCCATCTTCGCCTAGCACATTGTTGCGTGTGTTTTCAAGCAATCGGTATAGGTCTCGCAATAAGCTTTCACGGCTATTGTATAGCCCTTGTTTTTTGCTTTCCCATTTGTTTTCTTCCTTCCATTTGGTAATGGTCTTTTCGGTTACGCCCACACGTTCAGCTATCGCTTTTTGCGTTAGTGTATTTTCCTGGTAAAGCAACCAGGCGTAATCTTTCTTTTCGTTATTTGTCAACTTATTGCGTTTTGCTCTCGCAAAAGTGCAGTTTTTTAGTGCCTAAAAACAAGTCCGAATTTTAAAACGATACAGTAATAGTTGTGTGTTAGTACAGTAATAGTAGTATGCTGAAAAGCCCATTTGGCAAAGGGTTACAGGTGGTTGTATGTTTGCGTTTTACAAGTATATAAATGTCATTAAAAAAAGCAACAAAGCGTATTACCTGGACAGATGAATCTGTAAACTCGAAAGGGTTTTGGGTGCTTACTGGTGGTATTGATACAAGCAATTTTGCTAATAATCCTATAATACTTTATAACCATGTAAGAGCATTTGGCACTAACAAGGATCAGATATTACCCATAGGTGTAATGTTGGAATTAAAGATTGAAGACGATGGCAGCTACTCAGGCTTACCAGCCTTTGATGATACCGATACGTTTGCCTTGTCAATTTACGAAAAGTATGAAGCCGGTGTATTAAATATGGCTAGCGCCGGATTAATGCCTAAAGCTTTTGAAGTGAGCGAGCCGTACTTGAAAGATGGTGCGCCTTGCTTGGCCGAATCGGTGCTTAAAGAAATTAGCATATGCGATATAGCTAGTAATAGCAACGCTATTAAATTATACAATACTGATTTTACACCATTAGAAGTAGATACAGACCAATTACTCACATTATTTATTAACAATAATACAGATATGACTTTAAAAGAAATAGCCGTAACGCTGCAATTAGCCGATACCGCTACACCAGCCGAAATAGCCGCTGCCATTACAGCAAAAAACCAAGCGCTAGTACAATTGCAAGCCGATAAGGATGCAGTAGACGCTACAGTGGTAACCCTAACTGATAAAATTAAACAGTTAGAAACAGCCGCTAAAACCGATAAGATTGCTACACTAGTAGATGGTGCTGTGGACGCTAAAAAAATTACAGCTGCCGAAGGTGAGAGCTTTAAAAAATTAGCTGCTACTGATTACGATAGTGTAAAAGCAATATTGGATGTTAAGCCAGTGCCGCAAACATTGGAAGGACAGCTAAACAATACCGTAACACTTAGCGATGGTGAGCGTGCCGAGCTTGGCGAAATGATGAAGCTAAGCGATAGCGAATTATTTACCCAAGGTAAGTTTGACCGCTTAAAGCAATTGGACAATGCCGCTTATATAAGCCGCTACACGCAGTACTTTGGTAAAGCGCCAGCTGCACAAAAATAATAAACCCCAAAATTTTTTAAAAATAGATATGAAAAGAATCACAACAGCCCTTGTAATGTTTGCCTTATTGGCTGCATTTGTGCCGGCACCGGCTGAGGCCAAAGGTGCAATGTTTTATGGAGCTATAGGCTTAGTTAGTTTAGTGGCTGCATTTGCTGCACCCAAGTTTAGCATGCCTGGCATGAAGACGGGTGGTTTGGACATAGAAGTATGGGCAAAGTATATTGTGGAGAAATTCCGCAAAAACAATGCGTTTATGTTTCGTGCCAAAAACGAAAGTAGCAGCGTATTAGGTGGCAAAGTGGTGCATATACCTCAAGCTGGCACTAGTGCTACTGTGGTAAAAAATAGGAGTACTTACCCTGCTGTGGCAGTACGTAGAACAGATAACGAAGTTACTTACACATTAGATGCATATAGCACCGATCCAGTACACGTTACTTGGGAGGAGTTGCAAACTATTAGTTACGATAAGTTAGATAGTGTAATTGGTGAGCAAACTAATGAGCTTGCCGAAGTTATTGCTGACGACTTGTTAATTAAATGGGCTCCCGATAGCACAGAGTTTGTGAGTACTACTGGTGGTACAGGTGCATTAACTACAGCGGCTGCAAGTGGCCAAACAGGTACACGTAAGGCTTTCCACCACAAAGATTTGCAAAAAGCAATGGTATTAATGAACAAACAAAATGTGCCTAAAGAAGGTAGAGTATGTTTGATTGATGACCACATGTACGAAGACTTTTACGGTAGCTTAACTGATAGCCAAATGAACGCATACCAACAATTTGCTAACAACACTACTGGTGTAGTAGGTAGATTGCACGGCTTTGACATTATTACACGTAGCAGCGTATTAGCTTATGCAAGTGGCGGTACTGTAAAAGCTTTAGGTAGTGCATTGGCTGCTACCGATAACTTAGCAAGCTTATGCTGGCACCCTGATTGTGTAACCTATGCAATGGGCGACATGAAGCCATTTGAAGACATGGACAATCCATTGTACTACGGCGATATTTACAGCGCCATTATAAGAATGGGCGGCCGTAAAAAGAGAGCAGATAAAAAAGGTGTAGTAGCCATTGTGCAAGCACCATAAGATATAAACACCCCCAAGCAATCGACAGAATAAAAGCCCTTCTAAGGGAGGGCTTTATTTTAAAAAAAATCGTATGAAATTTTCTATCCCTTTTTTCTTTGCCTTTATTAAAGTAAAGTACTGGCCCGATGCTAACCTGGTTACCTGGTTACTAATAGCCATAGCGCTCGACTTTGTTACAGGATTTAGCAAAGCAGCTATATTAAAACAAAACCGTACAAGTACCGGACTGCGCAAAACCGTTATAAAGATATTGCAGTACGTAGGTGCATTGGCAGCTGTTTTAATCATTAGCAATACTGCAAAGGAAAACGAAAATGGCGAGTTGTTACAAGTGCTAAAGTGGGCAAACAATGGTTTGTTAATCTTCATTATCTACATAGAAGTGGTTTCAATTTTTGAAAATTTATTGGCAATAGACAATACAAGTATGGTGGCTAAATATGTATTTACACCTATACACCGCTTGCTTACCTTGGCTATTAAAAACAACCCTTTAAATCAAAACAATGAAAAATAAAGTTGCTTTTTTTCTCATAACGGTTAGTTTTTGTTTTTTACTTGCATTGGCTGGGTGCCACAGGCGCTCAGTACCAGTGCAGGTTATACAGCAGCACACTACCGATACTATTACCATTAACCGGGTGCAAGTAAAACTTGATACTGTGGTGCGTACCGAAGCTGATACATTGGTAATAATTGATACTATCAATTGCGACAATGCTAAGGTAGAAGTAAACGGTAAGGATGGTAAAGTAGAAGCTACCGTAAAAAACGGAGTCCTTAAAATTAAGACTATACGTGCAAGTAAAATTATACCAATACGAGTAACCAAAGAAGTACCAGTAACCAACCGTGTACGCACCGAAATTAGAGAGGTTGCAGTAGAGGTTATAAAAAAGAAGTGGTATATACCCTGGTGGTGTTGGGCATTGCTTTTATGGAATGCCGCAGCTATTGCGTGGCGTTTTCGCAGTCCAATATCCGCTTTTTTTAATGGCTTTAAATCCTAATTAAATGCAAGATAAACTAACCCTAGAGCGTATACAATTACTACACCCTAAGCTACGTGATGAAGCTGGCGAGATATACAAAGCCATTGGCGAAGTATTGAGTGGCAAAGCAGCTTGTAGATTCACAAGCACACTACGCACATTTGCTGAGCAGGCGGCATTACATGCCAAAGGCCGTAGCGCACCAGGTAAAATAGTAACCAATGCAAGAGCGGGTACCAGTTACCATAATTATGGCTTAGCTATAGACATAGTGTTGTTAATTGACCGTAACGGCGATGGTATATATGAGGAAGCGAGCTGGGACACTAAGGGCGACTTTGATGGCGATAGCATTGCCGACTGGATGGAGATAGTAGCCATATTTAAACAGTACGGATGGGAGTGGGGTGGCGATTGGAGGTTTAAAGATACGCCACATTTTCAAAAAACAATTGGCTATAGCGTACGCCAACTGTTAGAAAAGTACAACGCTAAAAAATTAATACCAAATACAAATTACGTAAACATATAATTATGCAAGATTTGACAAACAAAATGTGGGAAAGCTATCCCGATGCTAAAGAATTTTTTGTGACAGCTGACGAGCAATTCTTCTTTAACGAAGTACAGGCTACTAACCATGCCAATAGCTTAGGTGAAGGGCAGCAAGAAGTTAAGCACTTGAAAAGAGCTGAAGTGAAAACTGCGAAAACTGATGCTAAAGCAAAAGCAGATGCTGAAGCAAAAGCAAAAGCGGATGCTGAAGCAAAAGCAAAAGCGGATGCTGAAGCGAAAGCAAAAGCGGATGCAAACGGCAAAAAATAATTACTTAAAGTAAAATTCTTATAATGGCAAGACCATCGGTTAATGTAACCACACTTAACGGCCAATTGGGCATAGTAGGGCCAAGCGCAAACGGCGTAACAGCATTGTTGCTTACCTGCGGCGTAGCGCCTACGGCTGGCTTTGGTGTAGCGTTTGTTTGCAAAAGCAAACAAGATGTAAGCGCTGCATTTAGTAATGTAGCCAATGCAGCTGTAGTAGCAGCTATTAACACCTACTTTTATGGCGAAGCACCTGAAGGTACGGAGCTGCATATTGTAGCATTGATTAATACTACACAGCTAGATGCTTTAGCCGCCGCTACCAATGCTGATAAGGCATTAAACAGCGCTGCTGGCAAAGCAAGATTGTTGGGCTTAGTAAAATTCCCAGCAGGCGGCTATACTCCTACTGTGGCAAATGGATTTGACACCGATGTACATGCAGCTGTGCCAATTATTCAAGCTGTGGCTAACACCTGGTTAGCAGCCAAAAAAGGATTTAGAGCCCTGATACAGGGCGCCAGCTGCGATGGTAATGCAGGCTCTGCTACTGATTATGCTACTACCAATAACCGCAGTGCGCAAATTATTGTAGGTGAGCTTAACAGCTCTACGCAAAATACGCTACTTGCAGTACTAGGTAGAGCTGCTAGAGTACAACCGCAGGAAAACGTAGGCAAGATAAAAACAGGAAGCCTTAAAGTGCCGGAAAATACAGTACTTACTATTGGCTCTACTGTTATACGTAACATTACAGCCGCCACACTTAATGCATACCACGATAAGCGCTACGTAACACTAGAGCTTAACGAAATAGCAGCTGGTTATGTGGTTACGGATGATGTTATGTTGTGTAAACCTACCGATGATTACAACAACCTACGCCACGGTAGAATTATTGATAATGCTGTACGTGTAGCATTTGCCACCTATTACAAAGAACTTAAGGACGATGTAGATGTGGACGACAATGGACGTATGAGCTTGGTAGCCGAAAAGGCACTAGAAGCCGCTATTGAAGGTGCTATTGATACCAGTATGCGCAACCAATTAAGTTTAAATAAAAGTGGTAGTGCTAATGTAAGCGTAGCGGTTAATCCTGATTATGATGCTAATATAGCATTGTACAATCAAAACGGCATAAGCACTGCACCAAGCTTCAATTTGTTGCAAACAGGTACTACATATATTTTCTTAAAAATACAACCTAAAGGCTCTTTGCAAACTATTAATGTGTTTGTGGGCTTAGGTACCATCTAAAAA
>JAGVCC010000293.1 GCA_020059395.1 Chitinophagales bacterium
AAAAAATGCTTTTACCACAGATGATGCCGGCAGGCTGGTGATAATGCTGGAAGGGGAAGGAAACATGCAGTTAATTTCAGCGCCTGACGTTAAATGGCCCAACGGTATTGAAGCGTTTGAACCAGTAAGTAATGAAGATATTATAAAAACAACAGTGCCGGTAAGTGGCCGCAAATTATTAACGTGGGATTTTACTGCGGCTGCACCGGGAGATTATACCATACCCCCGGTTGTGTTCAGTTATTTTAACCCAGCTGCAGGCAAATATAAAACTGACAGTACAGGGCCTATAAAATTTACTGTTACAAAAGGCACTAATAAAAAGGCTGCTGTTGTTACACCCGCTGTTGAAAAGAAAAACTGGCTGAATAAATTTTTTACCAACCGTGTACGGGTGGTAAGTTTAGTGGCAGCATTAATTGCACTTGGTTTGCTGTTTTGGTTAAAAAGAGACAAACAAAAAGAAGCGAAAGCGCTGGAAGAAGCAGCGAAAGTTGACATACCGGAGCCGGAAGATTTTTTGCCGGCGTTGCCTGCAAAAAACTATTTAGAAAATGCAGCTGCGTTACTTGAGGCAGACAGTGCTGTATATTATAAAGAGCTGAATGCAGCTTTAAAAGAATATTTAAGCGATACAATTAAAAAGCCCGCTGCAACGCTTACTAAAAAAATAATTGTAGACGAGCTGGATAAAAAAAATGTGAACAACAGCATTATTATACAACTGCAAAATGTAATGAATGATATTGAGCAGCAGTTATACGCCCCTTTTGCAGAAAGAGAAAAAATGCAGGAGCTGTATAATGGAGCAGCCGATATGATGCAGCTGCTGAATAAGTATAAAATTTAAATTTTTTCCAGCAGGTTTAAAAAATCCTGTTTTCTTGTTCTGGAAACAGGCAGGTGCAAATTATTGTTAAGCACCACTTCGCCGCCTTCGCCCCGTATATAGCTTTTTATATACTTCATGTTTATTAAATAGCTGTGGTGTATGCGGCAAAAATTATTTTCGTGTAATACTTCTTCCACTTCTTTTAATGTTTTTGATATTACAAGCGGCTTTTCAGTATTAATAAAAAATATTTTGCAGTAAGCACTGTCGCTTTCGCAATACAGTATATTTTCAGAGTCCACCATTATCAACCCTTCAAAAGTAGGTACGGCAAAACGTTTGTTTTGTGTTTTATCTTTTAATAATTCCAGCAAATTATTTACCCGTTGCGATGCTTTAATTGCTTTATGCTCCTGTGCCCGCTGCACAGTTTGCAGCAGCTCATCTTTATCAACCGGTTTTAACAAATAATCTAAGGCACTGTGTTTAATTGCTTTTATAGCATATTCATTATAGGCTGTGGTAAATACAATCTCAAAACCGGGGTGATGAAATTTTTCCAGTAACTCAAAACCATTCATGCCTGGCATTTCAATATCAAGAAATAAAATATCGGGTGTGTTTTTTTCTAAAGCTGTTAATGCCTCTGCCCCATTACAGCAGCTGGCTGTAATTTTTACATCTTTACAATGCTTGTGCAGTAAATGCTCCATCACTTCCCTGCAATGCTTTTCATCATCAACTATTATTGCTGTCATGTGTTTTGTATTTAAGTGTTATTAAAACACGGGTGCCTGCTTGTTTTGTCATTTCATCTTTTATATCTGTAATGGTTACCCCGGCATTTACATTATATACTTTGTTTACAATGTCCATTCTTTCGGCAGTAATTTTCATGCCATGAGATTTTTGTTTGATGGCGGTTTTACTTTTTAAACGTTTAGCTTCATCTCTGCCCACACCGTTGTCTTCAATTTCTATGTATAACCTGTTATCGTTTTTCCAAAGCCGAATGTCTAATTTGCCACCTGATTGATTGCGGTGCAGCAAGCCATGCCAAATTGCGTTTTCTACATAAGGCTGTATCAGCAGCGGTGGTATCATTACTGTTTCTATACTTATATCTTTTGTAACTTCTACATGGTGGCTGAAAGTATTATCAAAACGAACAGCCTCCAGTTCAATATATAATTCCAGTGCCTTCAGTTCATTTTCTAAAAGTACCCATTCGCTGCGGCTGTTGTCTAATATCAGCCGCATTAACCGTGAAAATTTGGTGAGATAGCCCGATGCATTATCTGCATCATTTTTTAAAATAAAATTATTTATGCTGTTAAGGCTGTTAAACATAAAGTGTGGGTTCATTTGTGCCCTTAGCGCCTGCATTTCTGTTTCGGCAAGCCGCTTTTCATAGTCCCTTTTTAATTTTTCCTGTTTTCTTACTGCCTTAATTCTTTGTTTTAAAATAAGAAAAATGAGAAATGAAAGGGCTATTGTTACTATTGTAATAAACCACCAACGCTGCCAGAAGGGGGGGAGTATGGTTAATTTCCATTCTGCAACTTCATTACTAAATTCACCACTCGGCCTTTTTACTTTTACTTTAAAAATATAGTTGCCTGGGGGCAGGTTTGTGTACTTTATAAAATGATTGTTTTTATTATTTATCCATTCCTTGTCAAAGCCCTGTAGCGTATAATAATATTCAATTGACTGCGGAGCCACAAAATCAAGATATACAAATTGAAAGCTGATATTATTTTGTTTAAAATTGAGCGGTGTATTGTAAATGGGGATGCTATCATTTAGCAGAGCTTCACTAATAATTAAATTTGTTTTTTTCTCTCTTACCAAAACCGATGGGTTGAAACAAAAAAGTTCGTTATTGATTACCGTTGCAACTTCACCGGAAGGGGCTGGGTAAAGGCTTTGCTTAAATTCTGAAAATGGCAAACCAGCAGCCGTAGTTAAAAACGGGTTTAAATCCCCATCTTGAGCAATAACCCCCAGCCCTTTAGAAGTACCAAAATAAACCTTACCGTCATTTGCTACAGATACACTCAATATATTCAGGTCCAACAGGCCATCTTTTTGAGTATAATTTTTCACATGATATTTTTCACCGTTTTTGCTCACCCTCGCTAAGCCGCTTTCTACGGTGGCTACCCACAAGTAGTTCCCGCTAATGGTAATATCGTTAATTAGTGATGAATGCATTGCCTCAGGGTCTTTGTCATTTCGCTGTACATGCGTCAAACTGTTATCAGAAAAATTGTATTGGTGCAGGCCGGTGTTATGGGTACCTATCCACATGCAATTATTACGTTTGTCAAATTGCAGGGCATGTATAATATTCGCTTCTCTAATATCGGTGTAGAGTGCCCTTGTTTTTTTTGTAATTGGATTAAATATCACCAAACCATACCTTCTTGTACCTATCCAATAATTGCCTGATGCATCTATTGACATACAGGTAACCTTTCCTTT
>JAGVCC010000106.1 GCA_020059395.1 Chitinophagales bacterium
AGTTATATCCCGCCTTCGACAAGCTCAGACTGACAATTTTTTAATCCGCTAAACTATTGCATGAGTTGTTCAAAACACAAACCCCGCCGTTTCCGGCGGGGCAAAACATACATACAAATACAAAAAGGTTTATAAATATTTTGTACAAACATATCTGTAACATTTCGACAGGCTCAATGTGACAAATATGTTTGCGGCTTACCTGCTATATTTCGACAGGCTCAATATGACAGTAAGCCGCATTTATTTAATCAGGGTTTTTACCATCTAAAAATGTATTGATGGTGCTTATTTCGGCTTTGTTATTATCGTCGCTTTTTACAGTGTAGTTGCTGTAAAAACTCTCTACGTCGGCAATGGAGTTTCTTAATTCCATATTGCGGCGAAGGTAAGCTGGCACCGTTTCAAACTCGTTATTTGGATCGGCTGCATTGATGTTGAATGACAAATTACGCAGCTTCGCAATGCGTTCCATAGCCCGGCGCCTAAGTTCCTCTGTCTCGTCCTGCGGTGCAGGTTCCTCTACATTGGACATCATGATGGGCTGAGTTTGTTGTACAAGTTGTTGCGCTTCCTCCGCCGCTTGATGGTTTGTTTTTACCACCAACTGCATTTCTGGTTCAGGTTCGTCGGCCTTTACAATACTCTGCACTGGCAGTGGTTCATCTTTTGGATTAGATTCTGGTTTAGGCGCATCCGGCACATATAATTGTGCTGGCTTTGCCAATTTTACTCCCGACGAAGGAGTGTTGCTAGCTTCTTGTTTATGAGTTGCTGAAACAGCTGGTTCTATAATTGTTTTGCTAACGGGCTTTACAGGGGGTTGCGGAGCTGGAGGCATATCAAACTCTATTACAGGAGAATGATCTGTGGCCGAAGATATTTCATAAAACACGGGGGCTTCTGCTGTTTTATCCCCAGTAGTTTTACTGCGTACTTCTTCTATAACTTTTGGCGCTGCTGTTTGCTGCATTTCCACCAGCTTTGGCATCATTGTATCTTCTGCTTCTTTTTGCAGTACTGGCTGCTCTGTAATTTCTGCAATGGCCAGGTCTTCTTCTTCAGTTGCTTCAAACTCCAATACCGGCTGCTGCAGCTGCACCACTTTTGCCACAGGTATTTCTTCTTTCGTTGGCATATCCAGTGTTAATACAATCTTGTCGTCTTTCTTTTCTTCTGTGGCGGCTGTTACTGTGTTATCTTTTTTATCAAACGGGTCTTTATGTTCAAAACCGGTTGCTATTAATGTAATACCAATTTTGCTGCCCAGTGTACTGTCGTACCCCATACCGAGAATTACATCGGTATCTTCTCCAGCATTGCTCAGTAAATAATTCTGTATCACTTCCACTTCATCCATGGTAAACTCATGCTCGCCTTCGGCAGAGTTTATGTTTATTAAAATCCATTTTGCACCACGTATGTCGTTATCATTCAGCAATGGAGAATTTAATGCGTTTTCTATTGCACGCTGTGCCCTGTTTTCTCCTTCGGCACTGGCGCTGCCTAAAATGGCCACACCACCATTACGCATTACGGTGCATACATCTGCAAAGTCAACATTTATTTGGCCGGTGCTGTTAATTACATCAGTAATACATTTTGCTGCTGTTGCCAATACATTATCTGCTTTTGCAAATGCTTCTTTCATTTTTAAATTACCAAACTGGTGGCGCAGCTTATCGTTGCTTATTACCAAAAGTGTATCCACATGGTCTTTAAGCAATGCAATGCCTTCTTCTGCCTGTGCTATTCTTTTCTTTCCTTCGTAAGCAAAGGGTGTGGTAACAATACCTACTGTAAGTATGCCAAGCTCTTTACAAATTTTTGCAATAGTGGGTGCACCGCCTGTGCCGGTACCGCCGCCCATACCTGCAGTAATAAACGCCATTTTGGTGTTTACTTCCAGTATGCGTTTTATTTCTTCTAAACTTTCTTCAACCGCCTGGCGGCCAATTTCCGGATTGGCACCTGCACCAAGGCCCTGCGTTAAATGCGGCCCCAGCTGAATTTTGTTACTTACATTACTTTGGGTTATTGCCTGCGCATCTGTATTACAAATAATGAAGTTTACACCTTCTATATTCTGCGAATACATATGGTTTACAGCATTGCTTCCGCCGCCGCCTACGCCTATCACTTTTATTATGGAAGACTGCTCTTTGGGCAAATCAAATTGTATCATAATCTAAAATTTTAGTAGCCCCTCCTATCCTCCCCCGATGGGAGGAATTTGAGAAACTTTTAGTTTTTTACAGTACTATTTTTCAATTAGTAAGAAAGAAAAATTACTGTACTTGAATAATGGGTTAGTTAAGAACTGTTTTTTGCTTTTACTTAATCTTCGCAACTATCTTCTCCATATCCCTCCCCTCGGGGGAGGTTAGGAGGGGCTCTTATAATTTTGCGTCTTCTTCTTCTTTAAATAAATCAATTAAACCAATTTTAAAAGAGTCCATAAAATTTTTGAGCGTTTTACGTTGTTTCATTTTAACTGGTTTTGTTTCTTCTATTACATCCAGTGTTTCTTCTACCGGCTGCTGTTGCAAACTGCCGGGCACTTCCACCCTGCGGAAGGTTTCTTCAAACTGTTTGTTTTTATTTTCGTAATCGTTATAGCCTTTTAATATTAAACCAATACAGGTGCTGTACATTGGCTTAGCCAGCTCATCAATATGGCCGCTTGCCAAATGCTC
>JAGVCC010000498.1 GCA_020059395.1 Chitinophagales bacterium
CCGTATTGTGCAGATGCACCATCCCGTAAAATTTCAATACGGTCTACAGCACTTTGTGCAAAGGCATTTAAGTCGGTACCAGAGGCACCACGGCCCCTTGTGCCAAACAACGCAACATACGCAGTAGCGTGGCGGCGTTTGCCGTTTATTAAAACCAGTGTTTGATCGGGACCGAGGCCACGCAATGTACCCAGCTCAATATGATCGGCACCATCGGCACCGCTTTGTTTATTATAGTTAAAAGAAGGCGCTGCCACATTTAATACAGAAGTTAAATCCATACGTGCTGTTGGCTGGCCCACCTGATTAATTCTTATTACATCAATAGGCACTGCAGTTTCAGTTTTTGCCCTTGGTGCGGCACGGGTACCCACTACCACAATATCTGTTAAGTCTAACAAAGCAGGTTGTAACTGTACTGTTACTTCAAATGCTTTGGGCAAACGCACTGTGGCAGGCTGATACCCCACGCTTGTTACTAAAATGGTTTGGCCAGCAAGTGCATTCAGGGTAAACACACCATCAGCTCCTGCTGCAGCCCCTTTACCTGTTTGCTGCACTACAACAGATGCACTGGTTACAGGGCCGCCTGTTTTAGCATCCACAACTTTAATAGTAAATGTTTGCTGGGCAAAAACAACATAACCGGAAAGGAGGAAGCATAAAGAAAAAAGAAGTTTTCTCATAAAAATTGTTTTGGTTAAAAAAAGCAGCTGGCAAGTGGCGAAATTAGAGAATAAATGTTTTACGTATGAAATTTGATGTAATCTAATTTGGCAAATATTACTGAAAGAGCTGCATGTAGAATTAATGAAAAAAAGGATTGCTTTTAGCTTTGTTCCCTTTATATACCAACCTGACTGCACTCGCAGGTATAGGGCGTTGCGGTTTATAGTAATAAAAGAAATAAAAAATAAATTAACTTTTATTGAGCAACTAAGTACTAACTGCTAAGAAGCAGCTGCAGGAGTTTTTTGTAAAAACATAATTCAAATTATATTTGCTAAAGATGTAAGCAGGGCAAACTAAATTGTTTTATAATTATTTGTATGGCTATTGATAAACAGGCAGTAATTCCTTTTTTTGCGCATTTCTCTAAAAACGTTGAGGATTTTATTGATGACATTCTTCCGCTGATTCGTACTAAAAAAGCTAAGGCAGGTGATATTTTATTATGCATTGGCGACGTATGTAATCAGGCGTCTATTCTGTTAACGGGCATTACCCGAAATTATTTTTACTTTGACGAAAAGGAAATAACTACCTGGTTTGATTTTGAAGGCAGCTTCATTGGCTCGCTGCACAGCTACTTAACTCAAACTCCATCTTTAGAGGGTATAGAAGTAATAGAGGACGCAATTTTACTGGAGATAAGGTTTGATAAATTTAACGGCCTCATGCAAAAAAATAAGGCTTTTAAAAATTTTGTAGATAATGTTACATTATTTTTTGTTTTTCAACTGGAAGAAAGAGGCAGGGTGCTTCAATCTTGCACGGCTCAAGACAGGTACCGAAAATTTATTTCCAAACACCCTGAAATAAATAAAAAAATCCCTCAAAAGCACTTGGCTTCTTTTTTAGGTATTACCCCAGAAACTCTGAGCCGCATTAAAGCTAAGCCTGTAAATTACAGCAGCATTAAATAAAATGTATAGTTTTTAGTAGTTGTTAAACTACAGAATCATCAGTTTACAAAAAAGAAATGGCTACACTATAAGCCCCTTAAATAATGCTGCTGTAATGCTACACCTGTTTCAAAAAATTATAGTTTACTGCTCCACCGCTTTTTTTAATAAAGCCAAGCCTTGCTCATTTGTTTTTTCCATTTCTGCTTTAGCACTGCCCAGCCACATAAAAAATGCAGCTACTGCCGGTGATTGCACTTTAAAATCCTGCGTTACTTCTATGCCGTTTTGTGTTTCTTTAAAAGTGTAATCAAAGGTCGGCTTTGCTTCAAAAGGTTTTTGAATATCACATTGCATGCCTACAAAACTAAAAGTATCAATCTTTACAATTTCCTGATAACCCAAATCTTTGCCACTGTTACCATTCCAATGATATTGAGCACCTACAGTACCATCTGCACCTTTTACTTCATATTTTTGAGCAGGATCCTGCGCCAAAAATGGAGACCACTTAGGAAAATTTTTTAAATACCTTACCATATCAAATACCTGCTCCTTGCTTCCTTTTATGGTTACGGTTTTTACAATTTGTATATTTTTTAAACTGGCAGATTTGTAAAATCCAAAGCCCAAAAAGCCTAAAACTGCCACCGCTATAATTATAAATATCATTCTCTTATTCATTTTAAAGTGATTTAAGTTTTTTGAATCAATTTACATGGGTTGTATACTTCTTACCTCTACTGTTCCACCCATAAGTAAAATAGGGCACTGCTTACCAATTTCTATTGCTTCATTAATATTTGCAGCTTTTACAATAAGGTTACCCCCCATTGTTTGTTTGTCTGCAATGTGTATACCCTCTGTAACCGAGCCATCGGCAGCAATTTGCTTTCCCTCAAAGCCAAGCTGGTGTGTGCTTACCATTTTGCCCTGGCCAGCAATAGCGCCAAAAAAAGCGCCCCATTGCTGGTGCATTTCGCTCAACTCAGCCTCTGTTGGTTGGTAACTCATGTTAGGTTCAAACCTAAATACCAGCATAAATTCGTTGTGTTGTGACATAGTTTATAATTTTTTGTTTTTGTTTGATAAAAATATGTTGCGAAAAAATTAGCTGTCTTGACATTTATCAAGAAGGCTACTTTTTATCTAAATAAAACTGAAAGTGGAAAATTTAAACCTGTCAAGTTTTATTGCCAGCGCTTCTTGCACAGTGCACTTTTATAATAACACACAACAATTTTTAAAATGGCATTGCTATACCAAGAAATGCTATGCTATTGTAAGTTTTTTTCCTTAACCACTCAACCAGTATAGCGCATAAAAAAAGCCGCTACTTAAAAAAAATAGCGGCTTTAAATATTTCTATAAGCAGGCCAGTCTAAAATATAGTCACACTTATGCGTCTTTTCCGTGGCAATTTTTAAACTTCTTTCCACTACCGCAAAAGCAAGGTTCATTTCTACCGGGTAATTTTTCAACCCTTACCGGCTCCTGCTTTATGGGTGTGGATGGATCATGATATTCATTCTCCTGGCTTAAAAATTCGGGGCCATTACCACTACCTGCACCTGCAAACTCTTCTTTACGCTGGCGCATTTTGCTCATGTCTGTTTTTTGCTCCCGCCCTTCTTTAATTTGGCCTGCATTGGTTTGCTCCATGGGTATACCGCAATGGCAAAGGAAGCTTACAATATTTTTGTTTACCTCATCATCCATTTGCTTAAAAGCATTAAAGGCTTCTATTTTATAAATAACCAGCGGGTCTTTTTGTTCGTACCCTGCAGTTTGCACACTGTGGCGTAAATCGTCCATTGCACGTAAATGTTCTTTCCATGCTTCATCAATTAAAGCAAGGGTAATGCTGCGTTCCAGTGCATCATTCAGCTCACGACCTTCGGTGGTTAAATATCTGTCTAAATTAGCCAGTGCCTGTATGGCTTTTTTACCATCGGTAAATGGTACGGCTACATTCATAATGTGGTTGCCCTGCTCCTTACGTATGTTTTTTAGCACCGGCAATGTTTGTGCAACCATTGCATCGGTTTTGCGGCGGTAATTTTCTGTTGCTTCGCTGTACAAACGTTCTGTTAAAGAAGGAGCATCTGTTTTTTCCAATTCTTCAGCAGTAATAGTTGTATCAATTCCAAAATTTACAATGGCTGCCATTTTAAATCCGTCGTGGTCAGCTGCTTCTTTGTAAGAATTTATTAACCCATCAGCTACAGAATAAAATGCATTATCTAAATCCAATGCCAGCCTTTCGCCAAACAAAGCATGGTTACGTTTGCCATACACCACATTACGCTGCTTGTTCATTACATCATCATACTCCAGCAAACGCTTACGTATACCAAAGTTATTTTCTTCCACTTTTTTCTGCGCCCTTTCAATTGATTTTGAAATCATGCTGTGCTGTATCACTTCGCCTTCTTTATACCCCATACGGTCCATAAGGCCGGCAATACGTTCGCTGCCAAACATGCGCATTAAATCATCTTCAAGGCTTACATAAAACTGGCTGCTTCCGGGGTCGCCCTGGCGGCCTGCACGGCCACGCAACTGCCTGTCTACACGGCGGCTTTCATGGCGCTCTGTACCCAATATTGCCAAACCACCTGCTTCTTTTACACCGGGGCCCAGTTTAATATCGGTACCACGGCCGGCCATGTTGGTGGCAATGGTAACGGCACCGGGCAACCCGGCTTCTGCTACCACCTGCGCTTCTCTTGCATGTTGCTTTGCATTCAATACATTGTGCGGAATATTTTTTTGCTTCAGCATCCTTGCCAGCAATTCACTCACCTCCACTGATGTGGTACCTACAAGGCTTGGCCTTCCGGCTGCACGCAGTTTTTCAATATCATCAATTACGGCTTTGTATTTTTCACGTTTGGTTTTGTACACCAAATCCTGCTCATCTTTACGTATGGCTTTTACATTGGTGGGAATGTTTACCACATCCAGTTTGTAAATGCTCCATAACTCTGCAGCTTCTGTTTCGGCAGTACCCGTCATACCACACAGCTTGTGGTACATTCTAAAATAGTTTTGCAGCGTTACCGTTGCGTAGGTTTGTGTGGTGGCTTCAATCTTTACATTTTCCTTTGCTTCCAGTGCCTGGTGCAACCCATCGCTGTACCGGCGGCCTTCCATAATACGGCCTGTTTGTTCATCTACAATTTTTACTTCACCATCAATAATTACATACTCCACATCTTTATCAAACAATGTGTATGCTTTTAATAATTGCTGTACCGTGTGTATGCGGTCAACTTTTAAAGAGTATTCATTTAAAAGCGCTTCTTTATTCTGTAATTTTTCTTCAGCAGTCAAATTGCTTTTTTCAATATCGGCCAGCTCTGTAGCAATATCAGGTACAATAAAAAAGTTAGGATCTTCTCCAGACCTTGTTATCAGCTGAATACCTTTATCTGAAAGTTCTACCTGGTTATTTTTTTCATCAATATTAAAAAACAATTCTGCATCTACCTTGGGCATTTCTTTTTGCTGATCGGCTAAATAATAGTTTTCACTTTTTTGCAGTTTTACCCTAATACCTGGCTCACTTAAAAATTTAATTAATGCACCATTCTTGGGTAACCCACGGTGTGCACGCATTAATGCAAGGCCACCATCTTTAGGGTCGTCATTGCCTTCGGCTATTTTCTTTTTTGCTTCAATTAAATATTGGTTTACAGCTTTGCGCTGTTCTTCCAGCAGTTTTTCAATACGTGGCTTTAATTCAAAAAACTGCTGCGTATCGTTATTATGGCCAACCGGGCCGCTTATAATTAATGGTGTACGGGCATCATCAATCAACACACTATCCACCTCATCCACCATGGCAAAATGATGTTTGCGCTGCACCATTTCATCGGGGTTGTGCACCATGTTGTCACGCAGGTAATCAAAACCAAATTCATTGTTAGTGCCATAAATAATATCTGCATTGTAGGCATTACGGCGGGCATCTCCATTGGGTTCATGCTTGTCTATACAATCTACTTTTAAACCCAGCCATTCAAATATCGGCCCGTTCCACTCACTGTCACGTTTTGCCAGGTAATCATTCACCGTTACAATATGCACCCCTTCGCCAGCCAGTGCATTTAAGTAAGCAGGCAATGTACTCACCAGTGTTTTACCTTCACCAGTTGCCATTTCTGCAATTTTACCACTGTGTAAAACTGTACCACCAATAAGCTGTACATCGTAATGCACCATGTTCCAGGTAATTTGTCCGCCACCAGCCGTCCAGCTATTTTTAAAAATTGCTTTATCGACATCAATGGTGATGTAATCTTTTTTAACAGCTAAGGTTTTGTCCAGCTCTGTAGCACTGCTTTCAATGGTTGTATTTTCTTTAAAGCGACGGGCAGTTTCTTTTACCGTTGCAAAAGCTTCGGGCAAAATTTCATTCAGTATTTCTTCAATCTTTTTATCCCGGTCTTTTTTTAATTCGTCAATGCCTTTATAAATAACATCTCTGCCGTTTATGTCTGCTATGGGCAAGGCTTCGGCATCCTGTTTTTTATCTTCAATTTGTTTATCAATATCCGCCAAATGGGCAGTAATGCGCTTGCGGAATTCCTGAGTATTATTCCGCAACTGATCGTTGGTAAACGATTGATATTGGGTAAAGAATTGATTAATTTTATCTACTTGCGGTGTAATCTTCTTTACATCTTTTTCGCTTTTACTGCCGCCAAATAATTTTGAAAGAATGCCTAACATAAAATTGCAGTGTTATTGGGTA
>JAGVCC010000048.1 GCA_020059395.1 Chitinophagales bacterium
AAATGCCGCCAGTTAAAATATGGTTCTATATTCTGCATTTAAACAATTTCTATACTGTAAAGTTCAAAAAAAATGGATAAAAAATGGGCTGAAAAATCAGCCCGTTTAAAATATTTTATTTTGTAAAATTTGCCGCACTAGGACTCTTCCACTTTGATAAGCAGGACAGGCAAAAAAGCGAGGCTACAAACAATGCTGTTTCGTTTGCCAAGAACCTGGGCAAAGGATTACTATTTTTACTGTTTATCACTTTTAATATTAAACTGATATCCAATACCCGAATTAACCAAACTAAGACTTGGACTAAATCTAAACTGATTAAACGCAGCAAAAATATTGATACCCCCGTTGCCAATTTTTATTAGGTAACCGACAGCGGCACCCGTGTTTACTTGTATTTTTTTCCCGCCATAGGCTCCGCTAAAAAAGCCAATACCAACCGTAGGGTGTAAATAGAAAGCTGCTTTGGCGGACGGGAAAAAGCGGTAGCCTATTTTAATATCAGTCATATTCAAACCACCAGTTGGTGCATAATTAAATTTTATTGTTTGATGCGCTACACCAAAAGTAATTGCATCATTTTTGGTTTTGCTTACGCCATACGCAACAATTGTGCTTAGGAATATGCCTGGCTTGTACGCTTTAGACTGGGTTAGGCTGACGTTTGTGCCACCATTAATTGATAATGCTAAATTGCTTTTTTGGGCATAGATATTAACGGCAGAGGCAGCCATAAAAAAACTGAGAATAGAATATTTCATAGAATTATTTTTACTAAAAAAATATTTAATCATCTAGCTTTATTAATCTGTAACTATTCCCCAATGATGAGAAACGGAGGCTGTAAAATTAGGATTGCACTCATACTACTCACAATCTTATTTATAATAAAGCCGTCTCACTCATATATGAGACGGCTTTATTAAAGTATTTAATCTTACAATTTTACTGCACCACCACCCTGTCAGTAAACACCGTTTGCTTTGCAGCATCCAGCACTTTTACAATATAGACGCCTTTTGCCAAAGCACTGCTTATGCGTATGGTTATAGCCTGCATTTTTGATGCGATGGCCGCATTTTGTGTCAACACATTTCTGCCACTCAAGTCATTTACTAAAATCATATACTGTCCTGCTGCCTGATTATCAAATAGCACTTTAAACTCGTTACCGGTAACCGGGTTAGGAAAAACCCTTGCATCAGTATTTACAGGGGCAAGAGGTAACTCGGCTGTAATACCATAGTTTCTTTTTGCATCCACTTCTTTTTGGTATAGCATATTGCCGTTTGCTAAATCTGACGCAGTGTATTTATCGCTGCCTTCTACTTTTGAGGCGGCTAAGTCTTTAATATCAAATTTAAAAAGTCCTTCGTAACTGTTTGCACTGCTTACTACCACTTTACCATCAGCATCAACAGCAGCGCCATTAGTAGTATAACTGGCAGGCAGACCGCTGATAACACCCATGTAAGTAGCAACACGGCTGTCGATATCAATTTTAAAAACGGTATGGTTGGCAGAAACGATATACAACTTACCATACGCATCCGCAATCATATCTCCGCCCCAGCTGGTGCAGCGGTTGTGTATTGATACGCCGCTGTTAGCTTCTGCATCAATCAATGCGCCTAAATCAGTAATTTCAGTTTTTTTTCCGGTAGTAAAACGTATAAAATGATTAGCATCGTTGGTAACTGCATAACCATTACCATCTGCAGCAACATCCATACGGGTTATATGATTGGCCTCGTTATTTAAGTCACCATTAGTAAGCAAATTATTGGTAAGCGTATAAAATTTAGGAGCGCCATTATTTTCATCAAAGTCTATCCAGCGCAGCTCTCCAATTCGCATAGGTGTAAAAAAAAGTTTATTGTGCCTTTTATCAAATGCAGCAGCGGCCACTAAAGTTGCAGTGGGCATTTGCGTGTGGCTTTGCAGCCTGCCGCTGTTAACGCCTTTTGCAGCAATGGGCTGTTTGGTGGCAGCATCCAGCAATTGCCCGTTAGGGTTTAAACGGTCGTAAACTGTGTTAAGCATTTTACCGCTGCCAACATCCAGTGTGCGTATGTTCATCCAGTTAAAATCTGTATTGCCTTGAATATTGTCGCCGGTAATGGCAAAAGTGGCGTTTTGTGCGGAGGCATTTAACCCTAAAGCAATAAGTGATGATGTGAGTAAAATTTTGTAATTCATAGCGTGTAGTTTTATTTGAAAAAATTGAGATTCCTAAATTAAGGAATTTGCATAAATAAATTTATACATTTTTTATGAATGGAGGTTGTCGGCAGCTTTTTTAACACTCCCGTATTTCAGTAGTAATTCTTTTGCCGCATCATAATCAGTAATATTTTCCTTTTCCATCAGCATTTTAACACCACGGTCAACCAGTTTTTCATTGGTAAGCTGCATATTAACCATACTGTTATCTTCCACCCTGCCTAATTGTATCATCACAGCTGTTGAAATCATATTCAGCACCAGCTTTTGCCCCGTACCGCTCTTCATTCGGGTGCTGCCGGTAACAAACTCTGGCCCCACCACCACTTCAATAGGAAAATCTGCGGCGGCGCTTACAGGTGCATACGGATTGCAGCTTATACTTCCAGTGGCAATATTGTTTATTCTGCATTTTTCTAATGCGCCAATTACATATGGAGTGGTGCCGCTAGCCGCTATGCCAATTACCACATCGTTGCTGTTTACATTGTATTCCTGCAAATCTTTCCAGCCCTGTTCATTATCATCTTCCGCAAATTCTACGGCTTCGGTTATTGCTTTTTTACCACCGGCAATTATGCCAATTACTAAACCATAGGGCACACCATAAGTAGGCGGGCACTCACTGGCATCAACAATACCCAGCCTGCCGCTGGTGCCTGCACCAATATAAAACAGGCGGCCACCCATCAGCATTTTATCAACAATTACATGTATCAGCGCTTCAATATGGGGCATTACTTTTGCAACTGCCGCAGGCACTTTGGCGTCTTCGGTATTAATATTTTCGAGTAGGGCTGCCACACTCATTTTTTCCAAATGTCTGTAAGGAGATTCCGATTCTGTTATTTTTTCAAATGCCATACTTTAGTTCTTTATCGGTGGTATTTAATTAAGCCATCCATTGGTTTTTTTAAAATAGTGCCCAACTCCAATTCGTAGCTGCGGCACATTTCTTTTATTACATCTTTAAAACCATAAGCCACACTGCCCGCAAAATGTATGGGCAGTTTCCAGCTTTCGCCGTATTTACAAATATGATGAAAGAAAAAATCATTAATACCGTCTTCTATAATATTTTCTACCATAAAGTGCCCACGGTTTTCTGCTAAAAACATAGTGAAAGATGCCAGATAGCGGTTGGGCAGTGGTTTTTTATACACAGCATCCAGTATATCTGTTTTAGTGGTATTAAAACTTGCATTAAAACGATCCATGAGGTCGGCATCAAAAGTGCCGTATAAATAATACTGCACCACTTTTTTACCGAGGTAAGCGCCGCTGCCTTCATCTCCCAAAACATAACTAAGGCCCGGGCTGTTTTTTGCAACAGCCCTGCCATTATAATAACAGGAGTTGGAGCCGGTGCCCAGTATGCAGGCAATGCCTTTATTATTACCACACAATGCTTTAGCGGCACCCAGCAAATCAGTATTTACAGCTACTTTACTGCCGGGAAAAGATTTTGCAATTGCTTTTTTTACATTGGAAACATTGCCCGGATTACTGCACCCGGTGCCATAAAAATATACTTCAGCAGGCAGCACATTTTTAAGCTTGCCCTTAAGCTCTTTATTTATGATGGTTGTAATTTGTTCGGTTGATAAAAAATATGGACTGAGTCCCTGTGTATAAAATGTTTTCTTCTTTTTACCATCCAGCAAACACCATTCTGCTTTTGTAGCACCGCTGTCTGCAATTAGTTTTACTGCCATTAAGTAGTTTATTAGATAATAACATGAAGGTAAAGCTTTTTGCAATTGAACAAAACCGCAACAAACAATACAAAGAGTAAAGATACTATGGCAGGGAATTTTATGTTTGATAATAAATTACATTACAGCATAACAGGTTTGTAAAATTTAAGTTTAGCGTTTAAACGGTATCTTACTTAAATCTTGTATTATTATCTTCGCAGCATGAATAAAAGCAAGATACAGGTGTGGCTGCCGCTGCTGCTGAGCATTACAATGGTGGCCGGATTATTTTTAGGTTATAGAATGAGGGATAATATGCCGGGCAAAAGTTTTTTTTACACAGAAAAGCGCCGACCTGTGCAGGAAATTATAGACTTGATTGAAAACCGATATGTGGATGAGGTAAAAAGTAACAACCTTGTTGATACTGCAATACAAGCCATGCTGAGCAAGCTGGACCCTCACTCTGTTTTTATACCTGCCGAGGAACTGCAGGAAGTAAATGAAGACCTTGCCGGAAAATTTTACGGCGTAGGCATTGAATACAATATTTTTAATGATACCGTAAATGTAATTACAGTTTTAGCCAAAGGCCCCAGTGCAAAAGCAGGGCTGATGGTGGGTGATAAATTTTTGAAAATTGGCGACAGCACCGTAACAGGTATTCAAAACGCAGGCGACCATATGCGTAAAATGCTGCGGGGAGATAAAGGCACCAAAGTTGCCGTTACCATGCTGCGTGGCAATGTACAAAAACAATTTACCATTACCCGAGGTGCTATTCCTTTAAGCAGTTTAGATGCCAGCTATTTGATGGATAACGGTGTGGGCTATATCCGCCTTAATAAATTTAGCCAGCAAACTTACCGTGAGTTTATGGAGGCATTGATGGAGCTAAAAAAACAGGGACTAAAAAAACTTGTATTAGACTTGAGAGGCAACGGCGGCGGCATTTTAGACGAGGCCGTAGAAATTGCAGATGAATTTTTACCTGGTGATAAACTTATTACTTACACCGAAGGCAAACATGTGGCCAAAAAAGAATACCGCTGTAAACGGGTAGGTCAGTTTGAAACAGAACCACTGGCAATTTTGGTTGATGAAGGCACTGCAAGTGCCAGCGAAATATTAGCAGGTGCACTGCAAGACTGGGACCGGGCCACTATAATTGGACGCCGCAGTTTTGGCAAGGGCCTGGTGCAGGAACAATTTGATTTAAGTGATAAAAGTGCCCTGCGCTTAACCATTGCAAGGTATTACACACCCGTAGGCCGCAGCATACAGCGCAGCTACAATAATGGCGGTAAAGCTTACTATGAAGAAGTGCGTAACCGATACCACGATGGGGAAACACAAAGTGCCGACAGTGTAAAAAACGACACTACAAAAGTATTTAAAACCAAAGGCGGCAAAAAAGTATTTGGCGGCGGCGGCATTACACCGGATTATTTTGTGGCGCTTGATACCAGCGGTTTTACCTTAAACACAGCCAAACTATACAGCCGCAATACCATACCTAATTATGCTTATAATTATTACCTGCAACATGTGCAGCAGCTGAATAATTATAAAACACCCACTGCCTTTGTAAAAGGTTTTATTTTTAATGAAGCAGACTGGAAACAGTTTACCGCTGCAGCTTTAAAAGACTCTATAAATTTATCAGCAAC
>JAGVCC010000292.1 GCA_020059395.1 Chitinophagales bacterium
GTGCCGGTTGTTCTTATAATATATTCTGCAGGGCTACTGTTAGCATCATATGCAGTAACAGTGATTGTTTGCGTTAAGGTTGGTTCAATGTACTCCATCTGGCTAAAGCGGTTTTGTGCATCGTAATAATAATTTTCTACAGTATTGCGGTAGGTGCTTTTGGTTAAGTACGTTTTTAGCACCGGCGGTGGTGGCGCATCCTTTTTTTTGCAAGAAAAAAAAGAAACACAGTAAAGTGCCAGGAAAACGTAAAGGATTGATGTTTTTTTCATTTTGAATTATTTATGCTGTAAACATAATTTGCCTTAGTGAGCATGCCGCTACATAATGATGTAGTAGCTGCTGTTTTACCTGACAGCGATAGTGGTGCTTGTGTTTAAGCCGGTAAACCGAAAATATGGTTGGCCGGCATTGGCTGGCCATTCTCTTATAAAGCGAATGCCACCTGCACCGGTATTAATATATACTTCGTCTAAGTTCCAGTTATCGTTAGTATTAAGCAGCCTTTCAAAAGATGGAGTACTTATTGCCCCGTGATGAATTGTAAAGCTCACAATGTCGCTTTTATAAATTTTTCTTTTTAGTTGAAGGTGTACTGCATTTGAGGAATTATCCGCCCAGCGAAAGCCTTTGTTTATGTTATCAAAAATTTGCTTGCTGCTGTCTTTATAGTTAACGGTTATACTTACCGTACTGTAAGCCCTTAAATCATCGCCGCCGGTAACAAATGTGGCATATAAATGCTCTATGCTTCCATCAGGTTCCCGTTCTGGAAAATTGGGAATAGTGGGAGGTATATGCTGGTTATCATGCTCACTGTTTATAAAGTAGGTAAGCCATGCCAGTCCTGTTTCTAATTGAAAATAACATTGGCCGGCAATATTGGGTATAAGTGTTCGCTTAACGTTTCTGTAATTAGGGTCCCACAATAAAATTTGTAAGTCTTGCTGATGGCCCTGATGATTTCCCTTATATCTTCCCATAGTGTAGCCGTATGCAAGTGCCACATGGTTGGCCGGCATTATATAATTATTAATGCCGTCTTTTTGACTGATTGCATTGCCAACAAATAAACCAACGGGCACAGGCTTATTTCCATCAACAGCATTTTTCAATTCTTCAAACCTTCCGCCACCAAACCCCTGTGTGCCCCAGGCAAAAAATTCTCCTCTTCTAATTTCAAATCCGGTATTTAACATATCCCAACGGTCGTGTACATTCCAATAACTATGCTGTTGCCGCTGCCATATATGGCTTTGCAATGTAGTACCGTTGCCCGGTATCCAGCTTTGTTTGGGTAATGGTACATTATGTTTAAAATAATCCAGAGCTGTATAAACCATGCCGCCACATAAACCACCCCAGCGTATAAAATCTTCGCCGGCAAATGCGTTTACAAAACGCAGCGCATGGCCTTCTGGTTTAAAGGCGGTTAACTTTCTGTCGTTGCCATATACCTTAATTAGTTGCCATCTATAATGATCAATGGATTCTTTTCCTGGTGCCGCTGTTAAATAGTATTTTGAAGTGTCGGATGGCTCCACTACCTGTCCACCTCTTGGTATAGATAAATATCTGCCATCTTTGGTCATTAAAAAATAATTGTCGTTAGCGGTTGAAATGATTTTCCATTGCTGAGAGTTACTTCCATTATATGCCTTGGTAACTACATTATTTATTGCTTCATTGTTTTGTCCGTCTAAACATTTGCCACTTCCATTTACAATTTTGTAAAACCCATTATTAAGAGATGTAAACTTCCAGTATTGGTGTGCAGTGTCGGCATAGTAAGGCTGTACACTTGCACGTACCAAAGCATCGGCACCTGTTCCAAATTCACTAAAAAGATATCTATACCCCCATTCAATCTTTAATACAAATGATCCGGTGGTAAAAAACTTTTCATCTTCATACATCTCATTTATGCCATTGCCGGTGGGGTCATCAATTATAATTAAATTATTCCTGTTAAAGCTGCCATCTTTCTTCATTAATGTTTTAGAGATAAATGCAATGGCATATTTGGTGTTTTTAGATTGCGAACGAATTTGTTTAGTCATCTCCTGTACAAAAGTTATTTCATCTTTAGTCTGAGTAATAAAAATTACCACATTGCCCCGCCAAATAACAAGCCCCTTAGCCTCCATGTTTTGTAAAATCCACTCAATACTGGGCTCAGCATATTGTGCTTTTGCCAAAATGCTTGCAAAAGCAAAAAAAAGTACTGCAATTATAATTTTCATACTATCTGTATTGTTGGTATAGAAGGGTGCTATAATTTTATAAATTCCACCCTTCTGTTTTGCGCTTTCGCTTCGGGTGTGGTGTTGTGTACAACAGGCTGTGTTTCGCCTTTACCATCTGTTTGCATACGGGTGTCGCTAATGCCGAAATTGCTTTTCAAAGCTTCCTTTACAGCGGCAGCTCTTTTTTGAGAAAGTGTAATGTTGACGGCATCGTCACCATCATTATCGGTGTGGCCTACAATTTTTACAGTAACAGTTTTATCTTCGTTTAGTACTGATGCAATATCTTTTAATACGCCATAGCTTTCGGGTTTTATTACATCGCTGTTTACATCAAACAAAATATTGCTGGTGCTGTACTTTCCATCGGTAAGTAATTTGCTTCTGGTGTTTGTATTGCCCGTGGCCAATTTAATATTGGTAAGGTAATAGGCATCTGCATCGTTAGCAGCTCCATTACTTCTAAAATAAATGTTGTTAATGCTGATGCCCTCTTCAAGTGCAGTTGGTATATCCCACACTTTTTTGTCATTCAGGTAAACCCTTACCCGTTGCTTTTGGCGCCAAATAGAAATATGCACTTTTGTATTGCCAGCCCTTACCGATAACTGACTTTGTTCGGCATTACTCCGTATAGATTCGTTGGTTTTATGCGTAGCAACAAAATAAGTAAGGCCTTGCTTTTCTCCTTCATTATTTGGATGCAGCATTACTTCTGCATGGCTGTTATTTTCTCCACCATGACCAAAGCGGCCAAAGTAATTCCATTGAGTTTTTAATTCCTTTGCATTCGTCATGCCAATGGCAAACTCATAAGAGTAGTAATTAAAATCTTCATTGCATTGAAGGTCGCATTCCAGTGTAAACTCATCTGGCAATGGCTTTAAGCCAGCAGGGTAAAACACCACTTCCTTTTTTGTTTGTAAAAATTTACCCGGCTCATTATTCAGGGTTACTACTTCGCCGCTTCCGTTAGAAAGCCATTTTGCAGGGAAGTCACCTATGGCAGTGTTTGAAAAATCTTCAAGCAGTACAATTTTATCTCCGGGTATAAAATCAAATTTGCTGTCAACTTTTAATATATTACCCCTTTTGTTGTCGGCGCTTTCAGCGGCAGTATTACTGCTGTTAGCAGTGTTGTTACCGCCGTTGCTTTGATTATTTCCTTTACCTGTTGTTGCAGGCATTTCATTTTCTTCAACCGGATTGTCTTCGTTTTTTTTGCTCTTATGTTTTTTACGTTTTCCCATTTTTTTCGGCAGGCTATCAATGCTGTTTTCTGCCTTGTCTAACCCTTTGTCAATTGTTTGGTCTGTTTTTCTTTCAATTCGTTCTTTGGCCTTTTGTTCTACTTTGCTGCTTATTTTTTTTAAAACCTGCGCCTGAACAATGCCAACCGTAAATACAAAAAATGACAACAGCATCAGAGTTGAAAAAATTTTCATGTTGAATTTGTTTTAGAACAAACCTAACAACGCAGGTATTAAAATACACTACATGATGATGTAGTGCCATTACATACTGAGGTGTATTAGGTTGCCGTGCACGGCTGAAGGTGGGTTTAAACTATAGCGATATTGCTGCAATCAGCTACTGGTATCATAAAAGGGGTAACAAATTAAATGTGCTAGTATTAAATGCAGCCTGCTTTACATTTAAGTGAAGATTTGCACTGTAATAAATTATATTTGCATTGTAATTGATTATGCTGGAAATACCAGTTTTTAAATGAAGCACTTAGTATAATTTACAAATGAGCGAAACATCAGAAATATTTATAGCCAAATCAAAAATTAAGGCGGCTGATTTAGAGCACCGCCGCAAAATAAATTTCAATATTGGCAAGTACAACGAAAAAGTGCCCGAAGGCAAACAGCAGTTTACTGATGTGCATTTGGCACGTGAAAGAGCCAAAAACGTAAAATGGCGGGCCATTGAAACGCTTGACCAGCAACTGGAAGAATTTGAAAAGCAATTTACCAACCGTGGCGGCAAAGTTATTTGGGCCGAAGATGCGGCGCAGGCCATTGCAGAGATTGTAAAAATTTGCAAAGAAAAAAATTGCAAATCGCTGGTAAAAAGCAAGAGCATGGTTACAGAAGAAATTCACCTGAACAAAGCCATGGAAGAAAATGGTATTGATAGTGTGGAAACAGATTTGGGAGAATATATACAGCAACTGGATGGTGAGCCGCCTTACCATATTGTAACACCGGCTATGCATAAAAACAAAGAGGATGTTGCAAAGCTGTTTAACGAAAAACTGGGTACCCCTATAAATTTTACACCGCAGCAACTTACTTTAAAAGCAAGAGAAATTTTAAGGGAAAAATATGTAGAGGCCGAAGTGGGGGTTACGGGTGCAAACTTCATCATCAGTGATATTGGGGGCATTGCCATTACAGAAAACGAAGGCAATGCAAGACTGAGTTGTGCTTTCCCTAAAACACATATTGTAGTGGTGGGTATAGAAAAAATGATTCCCTCTGTTACCGACTTAGGATTGTTTTGGCCGCTGCTGAGTACATTTGGCACCGGGCAAAAAGTTACCGTGTACAATACAATAGTTACCGGCCCCAAACAGGCAAATGAAGTGGACGGCCCTGAAGAAATGTATGTGATACTGCTGGACAATGGCCGCACCAACATTTTAAAAAACCCTAAAACAAGGGAAAGCCTTTACTGTATACGCTGCGGTGCTTGTTTAAATGCCTGCCCCATTTATAAAAATATTGGCGGCCATGCTTATGGCACCACTTACAGCGGCCCAATTGGCAGTGTTATATCTCCGCATTTAAAAGGTATGGAGGAGTTTAAGCACTTAAGTTATGCGTCTTCTCTTTGTGGCAATTGTACCGAAGTATGCGCTGTAAAAATTAACCTCCATGAAATTTTACTGGAGAACCGCAAAGAAAGTGTGGAAGAAGGATTGGCAACCTTTAGTGAAAAAATGGCCTGGAAACTCTGGAAGATTGCCTCTTTA
>JAGVCC010000011.1 GCA_020059395.1 Chitinophagales bacterium
CTTCCGATCTAGCATCTTCCTCTTTTAATTCTTCAAACATATCTGTCTTAATTTTTACATGCCGTTTTGCATTAATAGAAGCCAACAATTCATCCATATTAATCTCAGGCGCACCAATAAGTTTAGGATCAAAGACAGCTTCAATTTTGTGCCCATCAAACATTTCCGCACTGGTATCTTCCTCATCAGGTTGCATGGCCATTAAATCTTTTATATTCCTGGACAAAGCCGCTACACTTTTAAAATCCAAAATCTCCAGCGCCTTGGCTCGGGCAGCTTTACAAATTTCAAGCTCATTGTTAAGTTCATATTGTTTTTTAAAAGGTGAAATGTACGGCCACAACTCGGCAGTATATTTAAAATCTTCGTATGCCTGTGTAAGGCTAACGTTAAACATTTTTTCATTAGTAAGCTGCGCAATTATCTGAGTTTTAGTATATCGGCCACCCTGCAATTGGTTTTGAATAAAAGTGTAACGCTCCATTTTATTCAGCTGCTCATCAGTCAATATAATTTCACTGTGGCGGTTGCACATAAATTCTTTAATCAACTGCCAATCTCTTGTTTTTTCCAGCAATATTTCAGCAGCAGTCCTTACCTGTTCTGCTTTTTTTATCAATAGGGCATGTACTTTTTCGTTGTCTCTCATTAGTCCATCATTTTAACTCTCACTTTTTTTAATAAATCCAGCGCCATTGCTTGTGCAGGAGATGAGCCCGCCTTTGCCAATTTTAAAACAGAGGTTCTAATCTCATACTCACTCAACAATAGCCCTCCCGTAAAAGCCTCGTACACATCGGTAGTATCATCATTGCAGGCATCTACAAAAGCAGTGCGCTCTACTTCTAAAATATCGGCTATTTCTTTTGGAGTAAAAAATACTGCGGACAGCTTTTTCACTTCCGCCAAATCATCATTAGTAAGCTCATTTAAACACTTCCGCATTATCAATTAATTTTTTTATCCAATCCATATGAAAATTTGCCACAGCTTCATTAGTACTCACCACGCCGGCTTCAATCTTTGGGTTACTCGTCCAGTTAGCACTGCCTACAATACTCACACAACCAGCAGCACTTTTTATCACCGTTACTTTTGCATGTATAGTCTCTAATGCAATTTTATTAAAGTTGTTACTGGCCAATTGGTACACTTCAGGAGTACGCACCTGCGCTCTATAATCCAGCACCATGTTAACGCTTTTAATATCCCCTGCCTCTTGTGCCATCAGCAATTGCCTTACCCCCAGCTCACGCAGTGCATAGGTGGTAATAAAAACCGTTGCCGGTTTGTATTTTTTTAACAGTTGCATTACTAGGTCATGCATACTCCAGTCGCCACGGCTTAGATAGTGTACAGCGTTGCCTTTTTCAATGGCCTTAATAAGTATCTGTAATTTTTCAGGACTTTTACAAATAACAAAATCCTCCGCACTTTCATCATGCAGCAGCTCATCATCTTCCACCACTTTTTTTATTTCGGTTGTTTTAAACAGCGCCATCTTTCTTCCAGCTTTAAAATTTTATCCTGGTGTTTTTGCATAAGCGCCACACGCTCTGCAGTCTGTTCACGGCCCTTTAATTTATTAAATGCTTTACGGGCATTATCCAGGGCTTGCTTCACTTCATGATCTTGCAGCTCTGCAATACCATCATCTTCGCTATCATAAGCCTCAGGCAGCTTGCCGTGTTTCTTAACGTAATCAGCCTTATCAAAAAGCTTACTATACTCAATGCTGCCCCTAAGCACTTCCAGCGCCAGCGGTTGCCTTGCTAAAACTAAATCACCTTTGTTTGGCTCTGTGTAATCGCTGGGCACCATGTTAAAAAGCAAGGCCCTTTTATTCATAGTTTCTTTATAAACTATCAGGGCTTCGTTTCTGGCTGCTTCGTAAAGGGCTGTGTTGGGGATGCTTTCGGCTTTATTTTCTTCAATTTTTTCTGTTTCTCCATAGCCTCCCATAGCAGGAAGTTTAACAGGCGGTTTGCCATTGTTTTTATTTTTAAAAGATGATAAAATTTTATCAGTCACCTTAATCACCCCCACATGCAGCTCCACCTGCTTTTGCAGCTTCTTTTTTTCCTCATCGCAAATACGCTTTAATTCTTCCTGCAGCCGGAAGTTATTATACAGGTTATAACCCTTTTCAAAAAGAATTTTCAATTTATAATCTTCACCAATTATTCGGTAAATGGCCACACCCATGTTGTACTCTCGGGTGCCGTTAAGCCATGCAATAAGTGTTTGTAACATATAGCAATGTTACAAACAGGCGTTCGCCTGTTAAAGGACAGATTATTTACTGTAATAAACAAGCCATTCGGCTGCTGCTTTTAATGCCTTTTCAACTTTTTCGGCAGGCGCCTCATCCCAAAGTTCAAATATTTGTAAAGATGGTTTTAAATCATCTTTATCTAAAACAGCAATAAATTTTGGAAAAACTGTATTTACAACAAAAGTTTTGGAGTCATTTTGACGGCTAAAAAAACGAGGAGTTCCTTTTTTGGATTTCATAAAAAACTGCAAGTGTTTAACCAGGTTGCGCCCCTGCTTCAGGATTTCAAAAATACAAAAAAATCCCCACCAAAAGGCAGGGATTTTCAGCTTATCAAAGGGTTAAAATTAGTCTGCTAATACTTCAATACCATTAGGTGGCGCATACAACTGTATGTAGCTGTTTTGCCAGGTTACCCTTGCCGTGTAGCCCTTCACATTACCCTTTGTTGTCTCTGTTGTAAAGTCAACATCAAGATAAGCGAAGCTGCAGGCGTTGCCTAGCTGGTAGTGCATGTTAGCAGCGCATTCGCTGTCTTTCAGCAATACAATCAGCGGCGTATTCATGTAAGCCGCCACCTGCTCGTGCAATACGGCGTAGCTGCCGGGTATAAATAATTCAGCA
>JAGVCC010000445.1 GCA_020059395.1 Chitinophagales bacterium
AGGAAGTAGGAAGTAGGAAGAGTGAATTTTGTACTGCAAGTTAAATGGTTAGCCCCGAAAGGGCGTAATAAAAATCACTATAGCATTAAAATTAAAAAATACTTCTGTTAATGAAATTTCATTTTAGTTTATTCTTATGTTCAGTTGTATTTGGAATATATACATCAACTGCACAGCAAAAAAATACTCAACCTAACATCATATTCATCTTCGCAGATGATTTAGGATATGCAGATGTTGGCTGCTATGGGCAGCAAAAAATTGAAACACCCAATATTGATAAGCTGGCCAAAGGTGGAATGAAGTTTACACAGTTTTATTCATCCTCCACTGTTTGCGGCCCTGCCCGCTGCAGTTTTTTTACAGGGCTGCATACAGGTCATACCGTTATTCGTGGTAACAAACCTTTTGCACCCGAAGGGCAAACACCTTTGCCCGATTCTGTAATTACACTGGCTAATTTATTACAGCAAAATGGTTATGCCACTGCAGCATTTGGCAAATGGGGGCTGGGCTTTAATCAAAACAGCGGCGACCCCAATAAAAAAGGGTTTGACATTTTTTATGGTTACAATTGCCAAAGCCTTGCACATGACTATTACCCGCCGTATTTATGGAACAACCATACAAAAGTTGATTTGTCAATTAATAAAAACTACGACTCTGTATATTCTGCAGCACTCATACAACAAAATGCCATTGATTATATTAAACAGGCAGGCAGCAAACCTTTTTTTATGTACTTGCCGTACACATTGCCACATGGTGATGTAATTGGGCCTCACGACAGTTTGTATAATTATTATAAAGCGAAATTTAATGAAGCGCCTTTAACTGGTGCACAATTAAAAACAAGAGAGCACAACATAAAACCCGAAGCATTACCACATGCTCAATATGCAGCAATGGTTGCCAGGCTGGATATGTATGTGGGAGAAATTATTAAAACACTGGCGGATAAAAATTTTTTAGAAAATACACTGGTGATTTTTACAAGCGATAATGGCCCACACAAAGAAAATGGCGGCGATCCTGAATTTTTTAACAACACCGGTATTTACCGAGGCATAAAAAGAGATTTGTACGAAGGCGGCATTCGGGTGCCTTTTATTGCCTGCTGGTCGGGTAAAATAAAACCAGCAGTAACAAGCCAAATGGCAGCGCTGTGGGATATGTATCCAACTTTTTTGCAATTGGCCGGGGTGCAGCAACAAAAAAATATTGATGGTATTTCGCTGTTGCCTGCCTTACTGCAAAAGGGCAAGCAACAGCAGCATGATTATTTATATTGGGAGTTTCATGAAAACAACGGAAGACAATGTGTGCGCTGGAAAAACTGGAAGCTGGTAAAACTGAATGTAAGCACACCGGACAAAACGGTAACCGAATTATATAATCTTACTACCGACCCATCAGAAAAAAATAATGTGGCAGTTGCAAATGCAGCCTTGGTTAAAAAGCTGCAAGCAATATTAAAAAAGGCGCATGCTTCAAATAAAGACTGGCCTTTACTGCCAAATGAAATAAAGTAATTCTATTTTGAACACAATCATTGTGCAACCATCAACAGCGGCCCCGATTTCCGCTGCAAGTCCGACACAAGCTAAGCTTCTTCCTCTTCCCCCTTTGGGGGAAGCCGGATGGGGGCTTCACCGGGCTTTCCGCTGCAATCGGGTGTAGGTTTTCAACGGCTGTAACATTAATCAACATTTATAACAGCAGCATTGTTTATATCATGTAACTACAGGATGGTTCAGGCCATTAATTAAATATGTTGTGCTGCTGTTCTCACCATAGTAATACCATCTGAATATACAATTCAGTTAACGATTGTCCTTTAAATTTGGCGAAGTGTATTATCCCGCCGTAAAGAGGCTTTTAACTCATAGTATTTTCAGACGGGATAACGATTGTATTAAGCTAAACAAAATTTCATGAAATTATTTTTTGTAATCATGCTATGCACAAGTGCAGGCATAACAGCAGTGGCGCAACCTGTAATGGAAACCGGTGGTCAAAAAATGCCCGACGAGTGGATTGATAAAGACACCCGGCATAAAGTGGTAAAGCTTACCAGAAAAGAAGGCAGCAACTACAGTTTCTATTTTCACAATAACCCTTTTGTAGGTAATAAAATGGTTTTCTATAATACGGCTCCTCAAAAACAGGAAGAGCAGGCTGCCAAAATAGAAATTAGCAATACCAGTGCAAGAAACCGGCAGATTTACATGGTGGATTTAAAAACACTGGCCATTGAGCAGCTTACTAATCATACAACTGCAATGAATGGAGAAATTGTTGCTGCCAAAACCAATCAAATATTCTTTCAGGTAAAAGACAGTGTTTTTTGTGTAGATATTAAAACCAAAAAAGAAACACTGGTGTATGTTTTTCCGGCAGATTTTAAAGCAACCATAACTGCTGTTAATGCAGATGGTACATTGTTGGGTGGCGCAAAAAGCAGCGATGAAGAAAAGGAGTTGTTTAAAAAATATCCCGGCAAGTCCAGCTACTTTAATATTATTTATGAAGCAAAACTGCCCCGTACTTTATTCACCATTGATATAAAAAAGAAACAGCTTAACAAACTACATACCGATACGGCATGGTTAAATCATGTACAGTTCTCTGCAGCCGACCCCAATTTGATGATGTTTTGTCATGAAGGCCCCTGGCACAAAGTAAACCGCATTTGGACGATTGATGTAAACACAAAAAAGATTACACAGATTCATAAGCGCATAATGGACATGGAAATTGCCGGCCATGAATGGAGCAGTGCTGATGGAAAAATTATCTGGTACGATTTGCAGCAGCCAAGAAGCACCACTTTTTTTATTGAAGGGCATCATGTTGCCACAGGAGAAAAAACAAAATACGAATTGCAGAGGGATGAATGGAGTATTCATTTCAACAGCACAAATGATAATAAATTATTTTGTGGTGATGGTGGCGACCCTGGCCAGGTGGCAAGGGCAAAAGATGGTATGTGGGTTTATCTGTTTACCCCAACCGGCAATAAATTTATTTCGGAAAGATTGGTAAACATGAAAAACCATAAATATAGTTTAGAGCCAAACGTACATTTTAGTCCTGATGAGAAGTGGATTATCTTCCGTGCTAACTTTGAAGGGGAAACAAATGTGTATGCGGTGGAAGTGAAGAGGAGTTGATGCTGGATGTTAGATGTTAGATGTTAGATGTTAGATGTTAGATGTTAGATGTTAGATGTTAGATGTTAGATGTTAGATGTTAGATG
>JAGVCC010000394.1 GCA_020059395.1 Chitinophagales bacterium
CGTTTTCAGTAATTACTAAATCTTGTTTGGGAAATAAAAAGGCTCTATGTCCTATCAAGACAAATTTTCCACTATAACCATTAAAACTAAAAGTATAAATATCTGGTTCTGCGTCCACAACATTCATAGATTGTAGTGTTAGCCATTCAGGGTTTTCAGCAATATCTGGTAATGTAGGAATTTCATCCCACTTCTTTTGCAATCCAAGCTCATCGTCCGTTCTACCCTTTACCATTCTATTAATTACACCACCAGCTTGCAATGCCCAGCCCATGCCTATTGAACTGGATTCTTCACTCAACCTGTAGCCATTGTAATTATAGGAAAAAGAAATAGTTAATTTTATTTTGCTTGTACTCACTTCTGTAATTGGTATAGAAATATTTGGGCTACCTGTGTATACGGTTACTGGAAATACTCCAAACTTACCTAATGATGCTGCATCGGGTGATGGAGGTATCATACTATTATTAAGTTTGGGTGGGTCGCTTAGTTGTGCTTGTACATTTAATGCTGCTGCTAACAAAAGAATACTTACAATTTTTTTCATATTGTTCTTTAAGTCGTTTTTTAAAATTGATATCCCACCCTCAGTACCACCGGCTGACTCACCGGTACATGCCTGTTTGCAAGCATGTCATACAGTACCTGAAATTTTGTTCCCTTCGTCCACTTGGTCTTTAATGGGATTTTTTTTGTTAGCCCTACAAGGCCTGCATGTTGCCATGAGTTATACTGTTGCAACTGTTGTATGTTCCTGAACTGTGCATTGTGGTTCATTTCATACCCACCACTGATATAAAACTGTTTTTTTAGTTTCCAGTCTATATAGCTTCTTAATCCCACTCCCTGATGGCTGATAGCAATACGCTGTATGCTGCCCAAACCTGCTTTGTAACTGGCTCCAAGGCCTATTACACTTTTATCATTCATCTTGTAACCAATATGCATTGCCACATCTGCTGTGGTTGGTACAAGGCTGTTGTTTTTTGCAAACTGTACGTTGAAGCCTTTTTCCAGACGCTGCTTGAAGGTTTGTGTTTTAGTAGTGTTGGGAGCCCCTCCTAACCTCCCCCGTGGGGAGGAATTATCCCACGTATTCATATCGCTGCTGCTGCCTCCTGCTTTGAGTACTTTATCTTTTAGTTTGTTTAGTTCTGCCTGTGCCGCCTGCATATTATTGCGTATTTGTTCTGCTGCATTAGGGCCACCTGCTGCTATCTGGTTTTGAATAAGTGTGTTTACACTGGCTCTTGTTTGCAGACCTGCTAAACCCCCTCCGCCCCCTAAAGGGGGAACTGACCCACCTGGTAACCGAAACAAGGATGCCAGCATACTGTTTTGCTGCATGAACTTTTGAAAGGCTGGTATTTTATTGAGTATGGTGAGTGCTGTTTCTTCTGCTTTTTGTTTGTCGGTAAAGATTTGTTTGTAGTTACGGATAGTCTCTACGTAATAGTAGGCTTCCTTGTTTATCTTTTGTAAGTACTTGCTCTTGCCAAGGTATTGCAGGCTTTGGTCTACAAGTTGTTTCTTCCGCTCTTTAATAAACTGCTCCATGGCATCAGTTTCATCCTGCATGGTCTCATATTCTTTGAGTTCTTCTTTTGCTTTTGCTAGTGGTTGCAGCAGCTTGGTATCAAGTTTATCCTTTTGATCTTCTAAGTATTTAATAGTGGTGGTGAGTTTGTCTCTGTACTCGTTATACTTTTTGCGTTGGTCGGTAATAATGCTTTGACCTTGTTTGTATTTTTCTAAGGCAGCGGCAAAAGTGAGCTGGCTGTTGCTGAATAAGCGCTGTGCTGTTTCGGGGCTGGCCTTTTCCAACAGTGTTTTTATTTTTGTTTCCAACTTTGCTAGTTTGGTTAAAGTCTTTTCTGTTTTGTTGGTAACCCTAGTGGTGTACTTGTCTAATTTATCGTCTATTGTACTGAGGTATTTTTTAGGAATGTCTGTTATGGTATTAATGAGAGTGTCTGCTTTGGCAGTAGCTGATACAGTAATATCACTTTGCGCCACAGCTTGCAGTGTTGCACACAACAGTATACCGAAAAGCAGGTGCCGTAATGAAGGCATAGTACTGGTTTGTTAATTTATATACAGTTACTCAATTGCAAGTTCTACAACAGGGTTGGTGTATCCTTGTTGTTTTCCTCAGAATGTTCTGTGTTTTTTCTGATACACATTGTTCTCTCTGTTTCTATTGTTGAGGCAATACAATACCATGCACACCGTTCTCAGATGTTGCCATAACAATACAGTTGCAGTGTCTGCATATGTATGCAGTTGCTGCGCTCTCCTTATTCTAAGGAATGTATTTTTCTATGCTTGAAGGAACTGTCTTTTGAACCAAAGACAGTGTGTAGATTGACTTAATGAATACAGATACAGTTAGTACCAGTATTTCATAAAAGCAGAATAAAAATAATGTTCATTTTCAAATTAGCAAATTTTATCCTGTTAATTTTTTAAAATATTTTTTGTGTAACCATATTTTTATTTCTGCGTTTACATAATTACGTTATTGTACTCTTCAGCACCACTTAATTACAGTGCATAAAAAAAGCCATGGCATCGCCACAGCTCTCTCAAATATTTTAGTGTAACAATTTTACATCCGGTCATCAATCTCTTTACACAACGCACCAAAAATATCATCCACTGTTCCTTCGCCTTTTACTGCCACTACTTTATCAAACTGTGCATAGTAATCTGCCACTACTGCGGTTTTGTTTCTGTATTCGGTAATACGTGCCCTTATTACAGTTTCGTTGGTATCATCGCTTCGGCCGCTGGTTTCTCCACGTTTTAATAAACGCTTTACCAGTTCTTCTTCAGTTACTTCAAGCGCAAGCATGGCAGCTATGCCTGTATTTTTAAGCTCCAGCAATTTATCCAGTGCTTCTGCCTGGGCAGATGTACGGGGGAAACCATCAAACAAAAAACCCTTTGCCTTTGGGTTGTTATCCAGTGCAGAGCTTATCATACCAATCACCACTTCATCCGGTACCAGCTGGCCTTTGTCCATTATTTTTTTGGCCTCCAGCCCCAGCGGAGTTTGATTAGCAATTTCACTGCGCAGTAAATCGCCGGTGCTTAAATGCTTTAATCCGTACTTTGCAATTAATTTTTCGCTTTGTGTGCCTTTGCCGCTGCCGGGTGGGCCAAACAGTATTAAATTGAACATAGTTAATTTTGTGCAGTGTGAGCAAATATAATATACGTACTTTAATTTTCCTTTAACAAACCACTGTTTTTACCTAAAAACCCTGGCGGCAAATGCTTCGTATATTTAATTGCATTTAAATAAACAACCTTTTTAGTATGAAATCGTTTATAATTCAGGTGCTGGCAGTAGCTTTAATGTACAGTTGCCAGGCACAACAACCCAAAAAAGTAAAAGATACCGCCATGAGTGAAGAAAAAAAGCAAAACCCAGTGTACTCTAACACAGACACAGGTAAAGTAAACCTTAGTAACGATGAGTGGAAGAAAATGCTGCCGCAGGAAGTATATGATATTGCCAGACTTAAAGGCACCGAACGGGCTTTTACCGGCAAATACTGGAACAGCTTTGACAGCGGTACTTATTACTGCGGCGTTTGTGGTAATCCTTTATTTAAAAGCGATGGTAAGTTTAACAGCAGTTGCGGCTGGCCCAGTTTTTTTGAACCCATTACAAAAGGCAGCATCATTTATACGCCGGATAATACCCACGGTATGCAGCGTACCGAAGTAATGTGTGGCCGCTGCAAAAGCCATTTAGGCCATGTGTTTGAAGATGGTCCGCCACCAACCGGCCTGCGCTATTGCATAAATGGTAATGTGCTGGATTTTCAAAAAGTGCCCGATAAAGAAAAAAAGTAACTATTTTATTTATAACAATCCCGGTTAATTAACCGGGATTGTTCTTTTATGTAACCAGCATTTTACTTAATGCCCAGCTTCTTCTTCACCTTATCGGTAATATCATCTGCCTGCGGAAAAACAATCAACTGGTCTTTATACGCCACATGTGTATAGCCATTTTCCTTGGCAACATCCTGTATAGCTTTCAGCATTTTTTCCTTAATAGGTTTTAAAAATTTTTCTTTTTCTTCTTCCAATGCCTTATTAAACTGCTGCTCTTTGCCGCTCAGGTTTTGTATCCGCTCCTGCAGGTCTTTTCTTTTTGCTTCTTTTACAGCAGGTGTCATTTGTGCGCTGTCTTTTACAAATTTTGCATACGCAGTATTCAGCTCATTTTGCTGGTCCTGGTAGGTTTCGCTAAGGCCCTTTTGGTAAGCTGCCAGTAACGAGTCGGCCTTTAATGTTTCGGGCATGGTATTAAAAATTGCGTCGGTGCTTACCACTGCCAGCTTGGTTTGTGCATTTGCTGCATAAATAAAACAGGTTAAGGCGGCCAGTAAAAAAATTAGTTTTTTCATTTTTTATATTTCAGGTTCATTTAAAACAGGTTTAATTGCAATTCAAAAATAAAGATAATACCGCCGGTATAAATATTTTGCATCAGCGCCATTTTTTCTGCACCTTCATAGCTCTAAAACTACTATTAATGAACAAACTAATGCGGTATGGTATTTTAATACCAGTTCTTTTATTATCACTGCAACTGCAATCGCAAAAAATTACACTGTCTCAATTTAAAAATTTAAAACCACGCAGTATTGGCCCCGCTGGTATGAGTGGCCGTGTAACAGCTATTGATGCTGTGCTTGCCAACCCAAACATAATTTACCTGGGTACTGCAAGCGGCGGCGTTTGGAAAACAGAAAACAGCGGCGCTAAATGGGAGCCCATATTTGATGAGCAGCCCATTTTAAATATTGGCGCAGTAGCTATACAGCAAAGCAATCCATCAGTTTTATGGGTGGGTACCGGCGAGGGCAACCCACGTAACTCTATAAACCTGGGTGGTGGTATTTATAAAAGCTTAGATGCTGGAAAAACATGGAAAATGATGGGGCTGGAAAAAACAAAAAACATTCACCGCATAATTATTGACCCTAATAACCCCGATGTGGTATATGCTGGTGTTATTGGCAACCCATACGCACCACATGCAGAAAGAGGTGTGTACAAAACAACCGACGGCGGCAGCACCTGGAATAAAATTTTATATACTAATGATACCAGCGGCGTAGCAGATTTAATTATAGATCCATCTAACCCCAATAAAATAATTGCTGCCATGTGGCAGCACCAGCGCACACCTTACAGTTTTAACAGCGGTGGCAAAGGCAGCGGTTTATATATTACTTACGATGCTGGTAAAACATGGAAAAAACTGGGCAAAGACGAAGGCTTGCCCGATGGTAACTATGGCCGCATTGGCTTAACCATTTGCAACGCCGAACCCAAACGCATTTATGCCATGGTGGAAGCCACAAAAAATGGTTTATATAAAACGGATGATGGTGGTTTTAAGTGGGAGCTGGTTAACAGTAATAAAGAAGATGTTACCAACCGCCCCTTTTATTTCCAGGATATAAAAGTGGACCCAAAAAACGAAAACCGTTTATACAACATCAACCAAATAATAACCATGAGTGAAGATGGCGGTAAAACATTTAAAACTGTTATCCCTTACAATGGTATTCATCCGGATCATCATGCTTTTTGGATACACCCCAACGACCCCAATTTAATTATTGATGGTAATGATGGTGGCATTGGCATTAGCCGTGACCGTGGCCGCAACTGGATTTTTAGTGAGCAGTTGCCCGTTGGCCAGTTTTACCATATTGCTGTTGACAATAAATTGCCGTACAACATTATGGGTGGTATGCAGGATAATGGCAGTTGGCATGGCCCTGCTTATAGCTGGACAAACGCCGGCATACGCAATTACTATTGGAATAATATTGGCGGCGGCGATGGGTTTGATGTAAGCCCCGACCCTGATGATAACAACTGGATTTACAGTATGAGCCAGGGCGGTGCATTAGGCAAAACAAATGTGGCAACCGGGGAAGATATGAGTCTTAAACCACCCACTCCCGATGCAAATACCCGCCTGCGTTTTAATTGGAACGCTGGTTTTGCACAAGACCCTTTTGACAGTAAAACAGTTTACTTTGGCAGCCAGTTTTTATTAAAGAGTACCAATAAAGGTTTAACCTGGCAAATAGCTTCGCCAGATTTAACCACCGATAATAAAGCACAACAAAAGCAGGATGAAAACGGCGGCCTTTCTGTAGATATTACCGGTGCCGAAAACTACAATACCATTATTTGCATTGAACCATCTGCAAAAGATAAAAATGTTTTGTGGGCGGGTACTGATGATGGCAATGTGCAACTGACAAAAGATGGCGGTAAAACATGGACAAATTTTCGAGGTAAAATAACCGGTATGCCTGTTGGTGCATGGGTGCCGCAAATACGTGCCAGCCGTTATAATGCTGCCGAAGCATTTGTTGTTTGCAACGATTACCGCCGTGGTGATATGAAGCCTTATATCTTCCGCACAAAAAATTATGGGCAAACATGGGAGCGCATGATTGATGAAAATAAAGTAACCGGTTATGCATTATGTATGATACAGGACCCAACAGAACCTAACTTAATTTTTGTGGGTACCGAGCAGGGCCTTTGGGTAAGTTTTGATAATGGAAAAATATTTGAGCAATGGAAAAATGGTTATCCTTCTGTATCTACTTATGATTTAGCCATACAGGAAAGGGAAGCTGATTTGTGCATTGCTACCTTTGGCCGCTCTTTATATGTGCTGGATGATATTATGCCATTAAGAAAAGCTGCTGCAAATAATGGCAACACTTTCAATAAAAAAATAACGGTGTTTGAAGCGCCTGTTGCTTACCAGGCCACTATAAAACCAGCGCCAGGTTATGAGTGGAGCACCTGGGGTTTGTATGAAGGACAAAATAAAAACACCGGTGCTGCCTATTCATTTTTTGTAACACCAAAAAAAGATACAGCAGATAAAACAAAACAGGATAGTGCTATTGTAAAAATTTACAACAGCAATAATGAATTAATACGCACCACAAAAGTAAAAGCAGACACAGGGTTTAACCGCAGTTACTGGCGCTACGAAACAAAAGGTATCCGCCAGCCGGGCAGCCCCAAGCCAAAGGCCAACGCACCAGAACCGGTAAATTTTGGACTGTCTGCTTTTCCCGGTACTTACAAAATAGTGATGGCACTGGGTAAGGAAACTGACTCAACAATGATTGTTGTAAAAGAAGACCCTGCCGTACCTGCCAATAAAGAAATTTATGATGCTAAAACTGCACTATTAAAACGTTTAGAAAAAAGCACCGTTCGTTTAACGGAAATAACAGACCGCCTTACAGAAGCTGAAGAAACTGTAGCAAAAATTGAAGCACAGCTTAAAGGCGCTGAAGGAAAAGAGGCAGACAGCCTGCGCAAAATGAGTAAGGCTATAACAGACTCTATAAAAAACATCCGCCAGTTTATAAATGGCAAGCCGCAGGAAAAGCAGGGTTATGGCAACCCCTACCAGCTTACCGTTAACAGCCGCCTTAGAGAAGCCCGTAGCGAAATACTGAACAAAAATAAAATACCCGATGCACAGGAAATACGCCTTGTTGAAATGGCTGAAACTATTGTGCAGCAGGCGGTAGATAAAACAAACAGCTTCTTTAATACTAAATGGAATGAGTATAAAAAATTGGCTGAGGGTACGGAAGTGAAGTTGTTTAAGGAGTTTAAAAGTATAGAGTAATACTAATCAATTCATTTAAACCGGTTCAAAACATTGAACCGGTTTTTGTTTTACCCCAACTAAAAATTTACTTTTGCCACTTAATAACAAAAAATGAGTGCAGAAAAATTAAGCCAGCTTGCCGAAACATTAATTGGTAGTGAAATTGTAGCATTGGGTGCTGTTATAAAAGAAAAAATAAAACAGGGCAATAAAATTTACAACTATACTATTGGTGATTTTGATTCTTCTGTTTTTCCCATACCGCAGGAGCTGGAAAATGAAATTGTGGCTGCTTATAAACAACGTAATACCACGTACCCACCGGCTGATGGTATTTTAGAATTAAGAGAAGCTGTTGCATCTTTTTTAAAAGAAAGAGAAGGACTGGATTACAACACTACTGAAATTTTAATAGCTGCTGGCGGCAGGCCATTAATTTATACTGCTTTTCGTGCTATTGTTGATAAAGGCGATAAAGTAATTTATCCTGTACCCAGCTGGAACAATAACCACTATGTACATTTTAATGAAGGGGAGCATGTACTGATAGAATGTAAAAGAGAAAATAATTTTATGCCCACTGCGGAAGAAATTAAACCCCATATTAAAGGCGCCACACTTATTGCAGTTTGCTCTCCCTTAAACCCAACGGGCACTACTTTTAAAAAAGAAGAGCTGCAGGCTATTTGCAATTTAGTGGTGGAAGAAAATGAAAGCCGCAGTGTCAATGAAAAGAAGCTGTACTTGTTGTACGACCAAATTTACTGGACGCTGACTTTTGGTGATACTGTTCATTACAATCCCGTTTCACTTAATCCCAAAATGAAAGACTATACCATTTTTATTGATGGTATCAGCAAAGCATTTGCGGCCACGGGTGTACGTGTGGGCTGGAGTATGGGGCCATCTCACTTAATAAATAAAATGAAAGCCATTAACAGTCATGTAGGTGCCTGGGCACCAATGGCCGAGCAAAATGCAGTGGCGAAATACTTACTGCAAAAAGAAAATTTAGATTATTGGTTTGTAAATTTTAAAGCTGCTGTAGCAGAACGTTTACAGCGTATTTACGCAGGCTTTCAGCAATTAAAGAGTGAAGGATTTAGTGTAGATGCCGTGGCGCCGCAAGCAGCCATTTATCTTACCATACAAATAAACTTGGCTGGTAAAAAAATGGCTGATGAAAAAGTTTTAGCAACACAAGCTGCCGTTACGGAGTATATTTTAAATGAAGCTAAAATTGCTGTGGTACCATTTTATTGCTTTGGTGCAGACAAAAACAGCAATTGGTACCGCTTAAGTGTGGGCACTTGCAAAACAGAAGAAATAGATGAAATGTTACTAAGCCTTAAACAGGCTTTGGCAAAACTTACTTAACTCAGTTTTTACAATTTAAAAAAACAAAAGAAGGAAGTTCTTTCCGGTTGAAATTAATACGCAGTGTATTTCCGGTTACAAGTTTATACTTGTTAACATCAATTAGTTCGTGTGCTGCAATAACATTGTCCAGACATTCCACCTCATACAACAGTTCATGCAGCAGCTCTACCTCCTGCTCTATTGCACGTGGCGTCATTAAATCATGGTTGAACATTACCAGCAAATCCCGGTTAGAGTTGTTCATAATAGAAATTGGGTTTTAATACTGATTCTTAGTAACCTACCATTCCGTTTTTTGCCGGGCAACCACACTGTCCTTTTTTAGAAGAAGTGCAGGCAGCCAAACCTAACATTGTTACCAATGCAACCAGTATTGAGATTTTAAATAGCTTTTGCATCGTGTTAAGATTACTAAAATAAACTATTTTCACTATTAAATATTGCTTTTGGTGCATGTTTTTTAAAAAAAATAACGGATTCGGTTACAATCCTACAATTTTAATAGCTCCTTTAGACTGGGGTCTTGGGCATGCCACCCGTTGCATTCCCATTATTCGCCATTTATTAAACAATGGTGCAACAGTGGTTGTGGCTGCAAATGGTCAAATAAAAGCTTTATTGCAACAGGAGTTTAACCAGCTGGAGTTTTTAAACCTGCCAGGTTATAAAATGCGTTACAGTACAAGCAACCGGCAGGTATTTGCCCTTCTGCGGCAAATACCCAAATTAATAAAGGCTGTTTATGGCGAACACAAATGGCTTAAAAAAATTTTACAACACAGACAGTTTGATGCAGTAATTGCTGATAACCGGCTGGGTTTTTATAACCGGCGTGTAAAGTGTATTTACATAACACATCAGCTTACCATTAAAACCGGCAGCAGATTGACTGATTGGATAGCACAAAAAATTCATTATCGTTTTATAAATAAATACAGCGAATGCTGGGTGCCGGATAACGGGGGCGTAAATAATTTTGCAGGAGCATTATCACACCCTGTAAAAAAGCCACACATACCAGTTACTTATATTGGTGTTTTATCAAGATTTGAAAAAAGTATAGTTGACAAAAAATATCATTTACTGGTTGTGCTTTCGGGACCGGAGCCGCAGCGTACAATATTTGAAAACAAAATTTTACAACAACTAAAAAATTTCGAAAAAAATGTTTTACTGGTAAGAGGTTTACCCGGAAATAATGAAACGCTTTCTAACCCAAATAAAAATATTGAGATACACAGCCATTTAGATGCGGCAGCACTAAACACAGCTATTTTACAAAGCAAAATAATACTGTGCCGCAGCGGTTATACAACCATTATGGATTTAATTGCTTTAGAAGTAAAGGCTATTTTAGTACCCACTCCCGGCCAAACAGAACAAGAATATCTGGCAACATATATAAAACAAAAAGATATGTTTTACAGCACAACGCAGGCAGGTTTTTCTTTACAAAACGCAATAGCGGCGGCGGCTGATTTTGCTTGCAAAATTCCGCCTGTAAGTACGGCACAGTTTGAGCCTGTAATTACGGCATTTTTAAAAAAGCTGCAACCTTAATAACAAAGCAGCCTATAGCCCCTTATAATTTTTTTTATATCCGTCGATGTTTTGTAAGAAGTGGCGTACCATTCATCGCTTAAC
>JAGVCC010000059.1 GCA_020059395.1 Chitinophagales bacterium
CCACCAACAACAAGGCCTTTACCGGTTAATAAATCGCTGCCGGGAAAATTATTATAGTAGTTGGTCAATACATCTTTGCTGGCTTTAAAATGATTATCGGTAAGGCTTTCGTCGCTTACAGGTATAAACTTACTTTTATCGCTGGTGGTGCCGCTGCTTTTTGCAAACCATTTTACGGGGGTGTTCCATAAAATATTTTCTTCGCCTTCCATCATACGTTGTATGTAAGGCTTTATATCATCATACTCATGTATGGGCACATGTTTTTTAAAATCTTTTGTGGTAAATAGCTTTTCAAAATGATGTTTGCGACCAAATTCAGTGTATTGTGCGGCGGTTACCAAATCCTGCAGTACCTGCCTTTGTGCCGCTACGGGGTGGTTGCTCCAGTTTTGAATACGCCAAAAACGGTTACGTGCCAGCCGGGATATAATGGAGGAGAGAAGCTTCATGCAGTGGCAAAATACAAAATGAAAACGAATAAAAAAGTGATAGCAGCTTTTAAAAAAAGGAAGTGCCTGTATTAAAATTTATATATCAAATTTATTGCTATCTTCTGCATCAGGATAAGCTTCAATCTTTTTTTCTTCTGCCGCTTCATCATGCAGATAATCTTTTCTTTTCAACTCAAAGTTTCTGCCTAAATACAAACGTCGTACCTGTTCATTGCCTGCCAGTTCTTCTGCAGTGCCATGTTCAAAAATTTTACCATCAATTAGTAAATAAGCCCTGTCGCAAATGCTCAGTGTTTCATTTACATTGTGGTCAGTTATTAAAATACCAATATTTTTAAATTTCAGCTTGGCTACAATGCTTTGTATATCTTCCACCGCAATAGGGTCAACACCGGCAAAAGGTTCATCCAGTAAAATAAATTTAGGATCTACAGCCAGTGCACGGGCAATTTCGGTTCTCCTTCTTTCGCCGCCGCTTAAAGTATCGCCATTGTTTTTTCTAACTTTTTGTAAGCGAAATTCTTCTATCAAACTTTCCAGTTTTTCTTTTTGTGCTGCTTTGGAAAGCTTTGTCATTTCCAGTACGGCACTAATATTATCTTCTACGCTTAATTTCCTAAACACACTTGCCTCTTGCGGCAAATAGCCAATACCCATTTGTGCCCTTTTGTACATAGGCAGTTTAGTAATATCTATGTCATTTAAAAAAACTGCTCCTTTATCTGGCTTTACCAAACCTACAACCTGGTAAAAACTGGTGGTTTTTCCAGCGCCATTAGGGCCAAGAAGCCCTACTATTTCCCCTTGTTTTACATTAAAGGAAACATCGTTTACAACAGTACGGCTGCCGTATATTTTTACAAGATTTTTGGTTTGTATTGTAATACTCATTGCAACAAAAATAAATGAAACATTTTACCTGAAAGCAACTTTAATATTGCTTTATGGTTTTATACGCTGTAAAACAGCAGTTTGATTACATGCTTCATATAAGCTAATTTTGCAGCCATTATATTTTATCATGAAAGTAACCGACCACATCAGCCAGGCAAAAGACACCTTAATCTCTTTTGAAGTGTTGCCGCCGTTAAAAGGTAAAGGCATTGAAGCATTATATAATCATTTAAACCCCTTAATGGAGTTTAAACCCTCATTTGTAAATGTAACTTACCACCGCAGTGAGCATGTGTTTAAAAAACGTGCCGATGGCAGTTTTGAGAAAGTAGTAATACGCAAACGCCCCGGCACCGAAAGTATTTGTGCTGCTATTATGAACAAATACAATGTAGATACGGTACCGCATTTAATTTGTGGCGGCTTTAATATTAATGAAACGGAAGATGCTTTAATTAACCTGCGTTATTTAGGAATTGATAATGTTTTAGTACTGCGTGGCGATGCCGCTAAAAACGAAACAGCTTTTGAACCGGAACCTGGTGGCCATAAATATGCGAATGAATTATTAAAGCAGGTAGCTAACCTTAATGCAGGGGTTTATTTAGATGACGATTTAAAAGGTACACACAAAACAGAGTTTTGCATTGGCGTGGCAGGCTACCCCGAAAAACATTTTGAAGCACCTAATATGGATACGGACCTGCAATATTTAAAAGCAAAGGTGGATGCCGGTGCAGATTATATTATTACACAAATGTTTTTTGACAATAAAAAATACTTTGCTTTTGTGGATGCCTGCCGTGCTGCGGGTATTAATGTGCCTATTATTCCAGGTTTAAAACCTATTTATTCAAAAAAGCAACTTACTATTTTACCCAAAACATTTCATATTGATTTGCCAAGCGATTTAAGCAATGAAGTGCTGAAGTGTAAAACCGATGAGGAAGTAGAGAAGGTTGGTGCTGAGTGGTTATTAGCCCAATCCAGAGAACTGAAAGCCTACGGCGTGCCTGTGCTGCATTATTATACTTTGGGCAGGCCCAACCTTATTGCAGGTGTGGTTAAGCAATTGGTATAAAATAATTTCTAGTCCTAAAAAATGCCGTTATGCAACGGGGCATTTTTTTATATGCTTTTAGTTAAGCGGAATACCAACAGATAAGCTTACCGTACGGTATTTATTTTTATCATCGGCAGTGTTATTACTTTCGGTGGAGTTTATTTTTGTGAGCCCCACACCAAGGTTGAGTTTGAGTATTATCTGGTCTAACTGAAGGCCGGCACCAACATTAAAGCCAAAATCAAAACGTTTTAGTTTGCCATAAGCCGCATCATCCTGCTGCGATGTAAACGGATCATCATTGCTGAATTTAATACTGTTGTTTGATGATGAACTGAAACCTAAAATTTTTGAATCTACTTTAGATTTACCAGCCACACCAATGGCTGCATAAGGGCCGGCATGTGCAAAAGCATTAAAGCTTTTACCCACCGGAAATTTAAACACCAGATTTAAAGGTACTTCCACATAATAAGGATTAAAACGGGCCTTTAAATAATTGTCTGTGGTGCTGGATGTAAAATAAGTTTCTGACTTTGAGCCACGCCCAGTAAAAAGTAAACCAGATTCCAGGTCAATAATTTTTGATAAACCAAAACGGGAGAGAATGCCTGCATTAAAAGTGGGCAAAATATTATTGTCTTCTGTTTGTCCATCGGTTGTGTTGGTAATGTTTGCTAGGTTTAAACCTCCCTGTACATACGTTTGTGCTGTTGCTGCAAATGTGCATATTGCAAATAATAACATGAAAAATGCTTTTTTCATAAACTGGTTTTAGATTAAAGAATTTCAGCATTGCTGAATAGTTACCGCACCAATAACGAAAAAACCGTGCCAGCTAGTTCTAAGCATTTGTCATAAATAGGTAATAAAAAAAACTGGGGCGTTAACGCCCAGTTTTGTAAACTTGCGGTAGGCTATTTTAATAAAGATTGAAATACAGCTTCATCAACTTTTACCGGGTATTTCTTTTTTAATTCAGTAATCCATTTTTCTTCAACAACCATTTGGTAATCGTTTATTACCAAACCACGGGCTTCTTCAAAACTGCGTTGTTCACCACCGGGGTATAAAGAAATAATTTTTAAAAATCCTGCTGTGCCGTCGGCCGGGTTTACTGTTATAGGTATTAGTAATCCGGCAGCAGGTTTTATATTTTCTGGCAGAATAATTTGTGTCATTTCATACCTGCCGCTATCCGCCTGCGTAAGGCCGTTGCTTTCACCGGCAATCAGCTTCCAGTCTTTACCCTGTTGTAAAGCAGCAAGGCCTTCTTCAGCAGCTTTTTTATTACCGCTGTTAAATATCAGCACATTGGCACTTGCCGCCCATTTGTATTGTTGTTTGTTTTGATTGTAATATTTTTTCAGGCCTGCACTATCAGCTGCCGCACTGCTCCATACTTTGCGTTCCATTACTTCAAACAACAGATTGCCTTCTTTAAACTCATCAACCTGGCTGGCAAAGTCAGCATTGTACTGCTCTAAATTATTTTTATAATACTCAAGTGCCTTAAGGTTTACAAATGTTTGCAGCAGTTGGTTATTATTTTCGCCATGATACAGCTCCGGATTTAATTTAAACTCTCTTATAAAACGCAGCCAGTCTTTAAAGTATAAGTTGCTTTTGCCAAAGCTATACACAATATTATTGCGTACAGGAAATTTATTGTTTTCAAATGCAACAGGGTTAGCAACAGTGCTGTCGGCCCAGCGAAACAGCTCTGCATCTTTTACAGCATTGTTTCTTTTATAGTTTACCAGTTTATATACCTGCTGGTTAAAAATATCTTTTGCCGCATTTACCCTTGCATCTTGCTGCACCCGTTGTTTTATTTCGTATTTATAAGCCGGGTCGTTACTATCTGCATTAGGTTTTACGCTTAAGCGTTTTACAATATGAAAACCATAAGAGGTAACAAAAGGCTTTGTATAGTCGCCGTCTTTAGCAAGTTTAAATACTTCTTTTTCAAAATTTTGTTCAAAGCGCCCTGTGGTAAATTCCTGCATTTCGCCGCCAGACAGATAAGTAATTCTATCATTGCTGTATTGCTTTGCAATTACCGCAAAATCACTTCCGCCTTTTAACAGATTATATAACGAGTCTGCAAGTTTTTGCTGCTCCTGAAAGTTACTGTTGCTGGCATCTACAGCCAGTAAAATTTGTGCTACCCGCCATTTACCGGGGTTTTTTCTTTCATCAAGCAATTTAAAAACATGCCAGCCTTTTGTTGTTTTAAACGGTTTGGTTACCCCATCAGACTTAAGGCTGTAAATTAGTTTTTCATAGTCGTATGGTAATGTAAACGCCGTTATATATCCAATATCGGCTTGTTTTGCCGGTGCATATTTTGCAGTAATTTCTTTAGCCAGTTTATCAAAATCTTTTTCGCCACTATTTAGTTTGTTGTACAGTTCCTGTGCGCCGCTTGCAGCTTTTAAGGAGTCGTCTTTAGCAATGCCTGGTGCCGCTGTAATAAAAAAATGCATTACATGCATATCTTTTTGTGCGTTGGCGGCGGCTTCATCCAGCAACTGCGTCATAGCACTTTCGTTGCTCATGTAGCTTTCGGCCACCTGGCTCCTGAAGTTGTCCAAATCGCTTTTTAACTGCGGTAATGTATCCAGCCGCATATCTTTTGCAGCTTTTACTTTCAGTTTAAACTTGCTGTACAGGTCAACATATTCATTTAAAGCCTTTTCTTTATCGGGTGTTTCAGTTTTGTTTTTATTGTACGCTTTTAAAAATTCTGTTGCACCAACGGCATTGCTGCCGTATGTAAATAGCGTTTGACTGTAAGCTGCCGTACTAAAAACCACAGCAAAAAGTAAAAAAGAAAATTTCATTGAATCAGATTTTATAAGATTAGTTTTTCCATTTTACCTGCAGCAATTCATCAAGCTGCTGCAGCGTAAGTTTTTTGGCAATTATGTTTTTGGTTTTATCAAGCAGGTAAATAGTGGGGGTCATGGTAATATCATACAACTGTCTGTAGCCCGGCTTCTGCGCCTTGTAATCCGCTTCTTCCATTTCTTTTGTTTTATAAACATGCGTCCACTCTTGCAGATTTTTTTCCTTAATAAATTTTTGCCATTCGGGTATTACGTTGCCTTTATCATCAGGTGTAAGCACCGCAAATATTTTTACGTTATGGCTTTTCCAGCCTGCCCTGTAAAAAGAATCCAGCCTTGGTATTTCTTCTTTGCAATGACCGCAATTAGGATCCCAAAAAGCCACCACTGTATATGCGGCATTAAGGTCGTACAGACTGGTGGGCTTATCTTCTGTTGTAAGCATTTCTAAATTTGCCGCTTTTTCACCTACCAAATTTGCCATTAGCATATAAGCCCTGCGGTTAATGCTTTCCATTTGCTTTTCGTTAAGCCATTTTGTAAGGCCCTTGCTGTGGTATTTATTAAACAGGTGTACAAATACAGCATCAAGCCCCATATACTTGGGGTTAATGTATTCGTCGGTAAGCCAGTTAAGCATAAATTTATACAGCTCAGGGCTGTTACGTGCCAGTAACAATTTGTAGTCTATATCTTTTATTATTGTATCGGCAATCTGGGGCAGTATTTCACGGTAATATCTTTCAAACCTTGGCAAAAAAAATGGCGAACGGATAATGCGGTCATCCATAAAACTTACACCATCCCAGTAATGGCCTTTGTAATAGTAGTAGTTGGCAAGTGTATCTTCTTTTGTAACGGGGTTTGCCTGCGGCAACTGCGGCTCCTTCATTGCTTTAAGCAATGCGGCCATCATAGAAGTGGGTTGTGTTTTAATAAGATTTTCCCGGTAGGCATTCAAATCTTTATTAAGCTGGTTGTAGTTTCGTTCATGAAATAAAGAGTCGGGCTTGTTTCTTGAAGCAGCATATGCCCTCCGTTCTGTTTCCAGCAATGCAGCTTTTTGAGCCACAAATTTTTGATACTGTAAATACAGGTTATTGGCAGACGACCCCGTAATAACAGCAGTACCGGTAATATTATTTGTATCGGCTACTTTAATATTAATTTTCTGCTCTTTGTCAATTAAAAAATCTGTTTTTTGCCTTTTGCCCGGAAACACCACCACATAAATACCGCCTGGCAGTTTTTGTGTGCCCTTAAAAACAGCCGTGCCAGCATTACTTACTGCGGCAGAGTCGGCAATATTTAAATTGGCACCCATGTAATAAGTTAAATAGGCAATGCCATGTTTATACTGCGGTATTTGCAAAGTAACCTGATAGCCTTGTGCAAAAGCGCCGGTTGTTACAAACAACATGTAAAAAAATATATACTTCTTCATAACTTTTATAAGCAGCAAATGTATTTAAAATAGTGCATTTGAGTGCGTTGCCCCGTATATACCATATTTATAAATTGCAATTGATTAACAAAACCAATTTTATAATTAAATACTGCAATAAATACAACTGGTTAATTACGCCGCTTAAACAATTTAAACCTTTATAAATTTTAAGCCGTTTTAAAACAATAATTTTGCTGTGTGAAAAAAAAGAAACCCCAGCTGATACTGGAAAATATTGCAATAACCGATTATGCTGCCGAAGGCAAAGCACTGGCAAGACATGATGGTAAAGTATTTTTTATAACAGGCGCTGTACCTGGCGATGTGGCAGATATATTAGTTACCAAAAGCAAAAAAGACTGGGGCGAAGGTGTTGCAAAAAAAATCAGCCAGTACTCGGCCGAAAGACAAGCGCCGTTTTGTAAACACTTTGGCGTTTGCGGGGGTTGCAAATGGCAAATGCTGCCTTACCAAAAGCAACTGCAATACAAACAGCAGGAAGCTGAACAAAACCTGCGCCGCATAGGTAAAGTAACCATACCCGAAATAATGCCTATTATAGGTGCTGATGACGATAAGCATTACCGTAATAAGCTTGAGTTTACTTTTAGCAATAAAAGATATTTGTTGCCTGAGGAAATAGGTTCGGCAGCAGAAGGTTTGGGAATGGAAGGCGCACTGGGCTTTCATGTGCCCCGCTTGTTTGATAAAGTAATTGCCATTGATGAATGCTTTTTAATGGATAATATTAATAACAGCATACGCAACACTGTACGGGATTTTTCCAAAGCGAATAATTACGCTTATTACGATATTAAACAGCATACCGGCTGGTTGCGTAATATTGTAATACGCTACTGCACCACCGGTCAGTTGATGGTGAATATAATTTTAAACCACGATGATGAAGTGGAAAGAAAAAAATTATTTGACCATCTTTTACAGCAGGTGCCGCAAATTACCACGCTGCTGTTTACCATTAACCCTAAATGGAACGACAGCATTTACGATTTAACCCCTCAGGTTTACTTTGGTAAAGGTTATGTAGAGGAAAAGCTGGAAGATTTCACCTTCAAAATTTCACCAAAATCCTTTTTTCAAACCAACACAAAACAGGCAGAAAAACTATATACGGTTACCAGAAACTTTGCCGGCCTTACCGGTAAAGAAGTGGTGTATGATTTATACTGCGGCACTGGCAGCATTGGCATTTTTGTAAGTAAACTGGCTAAAAAAATTATTGGGGTAGAAGTAATTGCAGAAGCCATTGAAGATGCTAAAGAAAACGCTGCAATAAACAATATTACACACGCCGAATTTTTTGCCGGTGATGTAATTAAAATTTGTAACGATGATTTTTTTGCTCAGCATGGCCGGCCCGATGTAATTATTACCGATCCGCCACGTGCCGGCATGCATGAAAAATTAGTTAACAAACTATTAGAAATTTCGGCACCTAAAATTGTGTACGTAAGCTGCAACACAGCTACACAGGCCAGAGATATTGCATTGCTTGCAGAAAAGTATACAGTTGAAAAAATACAGCCGGTAGATATGTTTCCGCATACGCACCATATTGAGTGTGTGGTGCTGTTGCAATTAAAATAAAAAAATAATTTTAGTATATGGCTTACAATAGTCCGGGAAATAACATTGCGAAAGATTCTCCAGTGGTTTTTAATTTAGTTGTTATTAATGTTTTGGTTTTTGCCGCTCAAAAACTAATTGGCAATGCTGTTTCAGATGCCATTGCGTTATATCCAGTTAACAGCGACTTATTTAAGCCCTATCAGCTGGTTACTCATATGTTTGCACACTCTCCAAATAACATTATGCATATTGTATTTAATATGCTTACACTTTGGATGTTTGGAACTATTCTTGAACGTTTTTGGGGCTCAAAAAAGTTTTTAATATTTTATCTTATCTGTGGTATTGTTGCGGCAATAACACATCTTACTATGGAATATTTAAGAGCTGATGATGCAAGCAGAATTACGCAGGAGATGATTAATGAGTTTTTAAAAGAAAACGAAAATATACCAAAGTATTATCTGGGTGGTGCAATGGGAGCCTCTGGAGCAGTTATGGGTGTAATGGCGGCTTTTGCTTATGTTTTTCCAAATACACAGTTGTATATGATGTTTATTCCAATACCCGTTAAAGCAAAAATTGCGGTACCTATAATGATTGTAATTGATTTATTTGGCGGTTTTGCTAATATTTCCGGCGACAATGTTGCTCACTTTGCACATCTGGGGGGTGCTTTGGCTGGTTTTTTACTTGTATTGTATTGGAACAAAACCAACCGCAAAACGTTTTATTAATACTTAACACTATTTTGCCACAACTGTTTGTAAATTTACAGCGCTGTAAAAATTATATATGGGAGAAAGCGACCGATATCAGGATTACAAAAAAACCAGCAAGCGCCGGTTTACGCTGGGGCAGCCCGGTAATGCCCTGTTTAGCCTGTTTGCTGTAAATGTGGGGGCCTTTTTTTTAATACTGTTATTTCATGTGTTTACATTATATGCACAACAAGGGCAAGACAACAGCAGTGTTAGTGCCCTGCACTGGTTTGCCTTACCTGCTAACCTAGTTACTCTAAGCGAAAGGCCCTGGACGCTGCTTACTTTTATGTTTGCACAGGGAGGCGCCATCAATCCTGTTGCAGTATTATTTGCAATGGCTGCAAGTATGCTTTGGTTGTGGACATTTGCATACATATTGCAGGATCTTTCGGGTAACAGGTATATTTTTCCAGTTTACATATATGGCAGCCTTGCAGGAGCTGTGTTTTTTTTAATTGCAGCAAACAGTTTACCCCATTGGGCACAGCAAAAAAATCAGCTTTTTTTATACAGCGCACAGTTTGGTACCATGGCTATTGCCATTGCTGTTACAACGCTTTCGCCTGCGTATAAAATTTTTAGAAATATTGGTAATGGTATCCCTGTTTGGGTGTTAACTATACTTTATATAATTATAAGTTTGGTTTACACAGGTGTAACCAGTGCAGCCAGTGCCGCAGTAGTTGGTGCCGCACTGGCAGGTTATTTATTTATTTACTTATTACGCAAGGATAAAGACATCAGCGTATGGATGCATAAATTTTACAACTGGTGCAGCAATGCTTTCAGCCCCGGAAAACTATCTTCTCAAAAGCAGGTTAAAGAAAAAATATTTTATAACACTGGCGGCAGACAGCCTTTCAACAAAACATCAAACGTTACGCAGCAGCGTATTGATGAAATACTGGATAAAATAAATCAAAATGGTTACCAGTTTTTAACCGACGAAGAAAAAACTATTTTAAAACGTGCCAGCGAAGAAGATGTTTAACATACCGCACTCAATAATTACAAGGGCAAAGCGTTAACTTTAGGTATGCCCAAAAGCCTCTTCCGCAGATTTACTAAAAAGTTTTTTATTATTACCAATATTTTACTGGCAGTGTTTTTTTTGCTGGGTTGTTATGG
>JAGVCC010000068.1 GCA_020059395.1 Chitinophagales bacterium
GAAAATAACTACTGGGTAAATGTGGACTTTCCGCAATTTGGCGGCCGCATTTTTTTAAGCTATAAAATTGTTGGGGGCAACGCCATTTATAAAATTAAGCAGCCTGATGGAACATATAAAGACTCTGCAGGTGTAAATGTGTTTGACAAAATGGTGAAGGATGCATTCAATCTCACCAATAAAAATCAGGTAATTACCACGTCTATAAAAGACAGTTTTATGCGTACCCCAAACGGAGTGGCTGGCATATTTTTTAAAGTGGGTGGTAATGCAGCCACTGCCAAACAGTTTTTTTTAAGCGACACCACTAAAAATTTTATACGGGGGGCTTTATATTTTGATGTTACTCCCAATGCAGACAGCCTGCGGCCCGTACAGGATTTTTTGCAGGAAGATATTAATCACATGATAAATACTTTTCGCTGGACGAATAAGTAGCGCATTTCGTAAAAGAAACTGCGCCTGAGAATATTACCTTTGCATCTTAATTTTTTTTAGATGAAATTATTGTTACAATACTTAAAGCCTTATAAATGGCTTGTGGCGCTTTCTCTTTTACTGGCTGCAATTAATCAATGCTTCTCACTTCTAGATCCTTTTTTTGCAGGAATACTTTTTGATAAATTTATTACACACCCAAGAGAAGTTGGATTTGTAAACGAGCAAGGAACTTTTATTGTAACAGGGATAAGAACCAAAACAGAGTTTTTGTGGGGTATTTTAGGTATGCTGGGTATTTTAATTGGTGTGGCCATGGTAAGCCGTATTGCAAAAGCTTTTCAGGATTATTTCAGCAGTGTGGTAATACAAAAGTTTGGCGCAAAAATGTTTACTGATGGGTTGGCACACAGTATGAAACTGCCTTATCAGGAGTTTGAAGACCAGCGCAGCGGAGAAACCTTATCTATTTTAAGTAAAGTAAGAAGCGATTGCGAAAAATTTATTTCAGCATTTATCAATATTTTATTTGGCGTTTTTGTAGGTCTGGTTTTTGTAATTGTTTTTGCCTTTAGAATACACTGGAGTGTACCTTTAGTTTATATTGGAGGAGCTGTTATTTTAAGTGTTTTAATAAGTGTGCTTAGTAAAAAAATTAAAGTGGTGCAAAAAACCATTGTAAAAGAAACCACCATGCTTGCCGGCACCACTACAGAAAGTTTACGCAACATCGAGTTGGTAAAAAGCCTGGGCTTAACAGGGCAGGAAGTAAGCCGGCTGAATAAAAATACTTTTAAAATTTTAGGGTTAGAAATTACTAAAGTAAAAAAATTACGCAGCCTTAGTTTTATACAGGGCACTTTTGTAAATCTTTTACGGCAGGCAATTGTATTTGTACTGCTGTTATTAATTTACGATACACTCATCACTCCGGGAGAATATATTTCTTTGCTTTTTTATTCCTTCTTTATATTTGGCCCTATACAGGAAATTGGTAACATTATACTTTCCTACAGAGAGGCAGAAGCATCACTAAATAATTTTGATGCACTTATGAAAAAGTCTCCAGAACTTGAACCCGCCAACCCAAAATCTTTAGGCAGCATAAAAACTCTTTCTTTTAATAAAGTTAGTTTCAAACATAAAACTGCATCACAAAAAGCAATTGACGAAATTAGTTTTAATGCAAATATTGGTGAAACCATAGCATTTGTTGGGCCAAGCGGAAGCGGAAAATCAACGTTAATGAAATTGCTGGTGGGTTTGTACCGTCCACAGGAAGGGAAGATATTGTATAACAACCTTGATGAAACTGAAATACATTTTGAAGACCTGCGCAAACAAATTGGTTTTGTAACACAGGATACCAATTTGTTCAGCGGCACTATAAAAGAAAACCTGCTGTTTGTAAACCCCGGTGCAGATGATAGCCTGCTTACTGACGTATTAAAAAAAGCAAGCTGTACCAATTTATTAGCAAGGGCAGAAAAAGGATTAGACACCATGATTGGTGAAGGTGGTTTAAAATTATCTGGCGGTGAAAAGCAACGCTTGTCAATTGCACGGGCTTTGCTGCGTCAACCACATTTATTGCTTTTTGATGAAGCGACTTCTGCATTAGACTCTTTAACAGAAGAAGAAATTACCAACACCATACGGGATATATCTGCTGGTAAGGAGCAAATAACTATTTTAATTGCACACAGGCTTAGTACCATTATGCATGCCGACAGAATTTATGTACTGGAACAAGGCGAAGTGGCAGAAACCGGTACCCACGAAAAACTGCTGGAAGAAAAAGGATTGTATTATGCCATGTGGCGCCAGCAAATTGGCGAAAGAAAAAAATTAGCAACCGTTTAAAAATTTGTTATGCCACTAACTTTAATAGGATTTATTGGTACTGCCGCAGGGTTTGTTTCCACCATTACTTTTTTACCGCAGGTAATAAAAATATGGAAAACAAAATCAACCAAAGATTTATCTTCCCTTACCTTATTCTTTTTATTTTTAAATGTATCACTTTGGCTGGTGTATGGTATTCTTATTAACGATTTACCAATAATGGGCACCAATGGTATTGTGCTTTCTATGATAATTATTATGATATACTTTAAATGGAAGTATAAATAATAGTGCAACTTTTGTTACAAATACCCATATATAGTTTTATACCTTTGCAGCATGAGTACTAAGCCCAAGCCCAATTACTTTTGGAGTATGCTAACCATGAAGTGTCCCCGCTGCAGGCGTGGGCCAATGTTTAAAGACGGTAATCCTTACAAAAAATTATCGCTTAAACATGTTTTTGATATGCACGACAATTGCCCTTTATGTAACCAAAAATATGATTTGGAAACCGGCTTTTGGTATGGCACCGGTTATGTAAGTTATGCATTGGCTGTTGCAATTTCTGTAGCAAGTTTTGTAGCCTGGTATGTTTTAATAGGTATTTCTATTAATGACAGCAGCCTGTTTTGGTGGCTGGGCAGCAACATTACATTTTTAGTTTTACTGCAGCCCTGGTTAATGCGTATAAGCCGTGTTATTTACATCCGCTTTTTTGTAAGTTATGATGAGGATTATGAACAGCATAAGCCAAAGGAATTTGACTATTAAAAGTTCGCATGTCGGCATTAAATATTTTGAAAATAAGGGAGTTTATCCAATAGCAAAATTTACTTTTATAAAGTGTCCTGAAAAGGCAAACAGGGATGTTTTGTTAAGCTGTTAAAATGGACTAATATAATATATCCAGATTCTGTTTGTTTTTGCAGTGGCATTTTTATTTTTATCGTTATTACATGAAAAAATTGTTTGCGTTCATCATTTTTCTAAGTGCTAATACATTAGCAAGAGCGCAAATGCATTCTGTATACGGCATAAACTTTAGCTATAAGTCTTTGTTTCCTACAGACACATTTGATATTTCTAAAAAACAGCCGGAATATTATGTACACTGTTTGTACAAAAAAGATTCTTTAAGAGAGATGGAAATTCACTTAGGAAAAGGATATAATAACAAACCATTAGTAGCCAAAGCATCGATTATTTATATTGGAAAAAAAGTTTTTTTTATTTACCGCTCTGGGAAGATAAGGATGGGTTACGGAAAACTTTTTTATAAAAAAACAAAAATCTCCGATACCGCAATGTTGCTTAATGATACGCTTGTTTTTAAAACAACTACATCAGGTACGATTAGTATTCATTATGTCACAAAACTCTTTTCTGATACTGTTTTAATTGACAATAAAATTTTTTTTATTACGAATAGTCGCAAAAAATCTAAGAGTGTTTTTTCCTTTGAAAATTATCTGAATTGGAAAAATAATTTACCACCGCCCTCAAAATATTATTCTTTAAATATTATTTCAGGTATTAGATATTCGGGGTATGATTGTAAAATGATTTATGATAATACTGGGAACAATTCTTGTATAGGATATAGTGCTTCTGCACAAGGATTCCCCGATAAAATCGAATGGTCTTTGTTTTGGCTAAAGCATCTGGGTTTTATGTACTAATGATTTTTTTTTGTCGCTTGTAAGCCGCACTCTTAGCGCTTGGAGGTATAGGAGTTTGACTATTAACTCTCCGGGCTTTTAAAAATATCAGTAAAAATATTTCCTTTATTCAGATCTTCAATATCGCTTAGCTCCAGCTCAATAGCTTTGGTGCTTTTGTTTATTTCTATAAGCGACATTACAATAGATGTAAGCAAAAACAACAGGCTGGCTGCAAAAATTACATGTGCAACTTCCATCCACCCCCGGAAGATAACATACATACACAGTACACAGCATAAAAAACTTAAAATGCCAAAGCTCTGCATATAACGAATAAGATTAAGGCGGCTGCGTATGTTTTTTATCTGGTGTAAAATATTTTTTTCTTTTTCTCCTCTGTTGTATTCTTCATGCAGTTTGCGTACTAAAGTAGCCAACGATAAAAAACGGTTAGTATATGCCAGCATTAACAGCGTAATTGCCGGAAATAAAAGTGCTGGTGTGTTTATGTTAATATCAATCATAAATAAGTTTTTTAAAAGGCGGCTTTGGAGGGATAATATCTTTTAAACTTTAAAAGTACCCTGTCATTTCGACGAAGGAGAAATCTGAAAGGTAAGATAGTTAATAGATTTCTCCTTCGTCAAAATGACAACCATTTTTGTTTTAATTTAATGTAATTGGTGCGACTATTTTTTTCTTTTTTGTAAACCATCTTTCCTGCACTTTATAACCAAGCCATGCACTGCCTGCACCAATAAGGGCGCCTGTTAACACATCGCTGGGGTAATGCACACCTTGATACATACGTGCCCACGCCACGCTGCCTGCAAAAATATATGCAGGCGCTACAAAGTACCATTTTTTATACCGTAATGCAACAGAAGTGGCGGTGGCAAAAGCGGCAGAAGTATGGCCAGATGGAAAGGATAAATCATTGTCTGCATCAATCCGTTGTGCAATAAAAGAATATTTTTGATAAGGCCGTTGCCTTTTTGCAATATGCTTTATACTGTAAGTAACCAATGCACTGCCAATGTAAGTGCCTGCAATAAATACGGCATCTTTTTTTAACAGATTATTTTTAGTAATAAACCCAGTTGCAGCAATGGCAGCAGGTACTGCAAAACTTAATGGTGTTACTAAATCTGCAGTGGTGTTAAAATAAGTATTCTTAAAAGCAGTTTCGTTTTTATTAATCCCTTTCAAAATATTTATATCAATATTTTGTGCAGTTGTTTTTATTGCAAAGGCTGCCAGTAAAAATAATAGTACCGTTTGTTTCTTCATTAAATCTGTATTATTGCAAGATACATAACTGCGTATGAAAAAACGGTTTCTTGTTTCGCTGCATAGTGTTGCTGGTTTAGTTGCAGGCATTTTTATTTTTGCGTTATCATTTTCGGGCAGCATACTTGCTTTTCATGATGAACTGGATAGTTTTCAACAACCAGGTATAACAAACGAATACGGTCCCTTTTCAATTGACAGTTGTTATGATGCCGTAAAGTCCGCTTACCCCAATGCAGAAATAAGCAGTTGTAATTTACCTGCATATCCTCATACTATTTCATTTTCAATATATGATAGTGCATTTAACGGTGGGGCAGCAGCACAGCAGGTATTTGTAAATCAGTTTGCAACAAAAATAATTGGCAGCCGTGGCGGCAGCAGCGATGTGCGGCACAATTTTATGGGCTGGCTTTCTAAATTTCATTCTTCTTTTCATGCAGGCAAAACAGGGGAGTGGCTGCTGGGTGTATTTGCCATTGTATTTGTGCTTAGTTTAATTACAGGTATTATACTTTACCGTAAAAGTATTTTAGCTGTTTTATCTTTTAAAAGGAGTGTTTATATAAAAAACAACCTGCACCAAATAGTTGGTGTGTATGCGCTGCTGTTTAATTTACTAATGGGCATTAGCGGCTACTGGATGCAGCGCTATGTTTTTAAAAAAGATTTTTATACGGCAAGCACATGGGTTAAAACGCTGAAGCCATCGCCGGTGCCAGCATTTAGTTTTGATACGGCATTGGCAAATACAAAAAAGCAACATCCCAACTTTACTCCACATGTAATTTATTTTGCCCAAAGCACACAGGGAAAAACTGCGGTGTATGGCAGCAACAGCACCAACAGTTTTATTCACTCTAAAAAATTTGCAGATGTTATTGCATTAGACAGCAGCGGCGCCATTGCTAAAACAAGGTTTATTAACGAAAACACTTCGGCAGATTATTATGATATTGTAAACTCCCAACTGCACATGGGTAAATACGGAGGCTGGTTTATAAAATTACTTTATGGTTTGCTTGGTATAACCGGTGCAGTACTCAGCATAACTGGCTTTGGGTTATGGCTAAAAAGAAAAAAGCGAAGCACATAGCATTTTTATAACGGACAAATAAAAATTTGCCACATCGTAAACAACCGCCGTCGGGGCTAAAAGCCGCCGACGGGGTTGTGTAAACTCTAAACCAAACTGAAAAACTATTTTATCATAGTAAAACTTAACGGCACATTTACTTTAAGCGTAAAATTTCTGCCCATATTAAAAACACCTGTTCTGCCAGTAGCTAAATTTTCTGCATTGTATTTTAAACGGCTTAAGTGATTTTGATACGCTACGTCTGTAATATTTTGTACTCCTGCACTTACATTTAATACCGGCTGTTTGTTTTTGTTTACAAAATTGGCACCAATGCCAAAGTTGAGTAAGGTGTAGCCGGGTGTTTTTGTTTCGGTGTTGTAAGCTGTAAAAATGTTGTTTTGTGCAAACGTGTTATCCAGTTGCAGCAGTACATAAAAGTCATGTATGGCTTTATTTAAGTGATTGAAATTTCCCCTTAACTCACTCAGTAATTTTGGTGCCGGAATAAAAGGAATATTTTTACTGCCTTCAATAGCTGCTGCAAATTTTCCGCTTACAAAAGAAAAACTGTTTTCAAAATGCAGCCAGTCTATTGGGTGTGGGTGTATATCCAGCCTGGTTTCAAAACCCGCCAATGCAGCTTTGCGTTGTCCAAATTTAAAAGCCTGTAAAAAATCTCCGTTCACATCAATCAGGCTATCGCCGCCGCCTGCCGCTTCCAGCTTGCTGTAAAAAATAAAATTATTAAAACTGTTGTAGTAAGATGAGAGACCAACAGAAACATGTTCAGTATTAAAGTCAAAACCACCATCAAACTGCAGGCTGGTTTCATTTTTTAAATTGTTATCACCATACTCGTAGCGGTTGCTGCCTTCATGTGCGCCATTGCTTGCCAGTTCAGGTAGGCTCGGTGCCCGGTATCCTCTTGCTGCATTCAGTTTAATATTCAGCTTGTCTATAGCCTGCCATGCCATGCCCACACTGCCCGATGCATTTGAAAATGATTTTTTAAAGCCATTGCCTTTTACACTGCTGCCATCCAGCAAATCTTTTGCATCAATCCTTCTGCTGTCAAACCTTAGCCCGCCACTTAATGTAAGTTTTGCAAAAGTTTTTTGTGTGTATATGTAAGTGCCAAAATCAAAAAGACTGTAATCAGGTATCAGTTGTTCCTCACCTTTATTGCTGTTGCTTTGCTGCATTCCGTTAATGCCAATTGATGATTTCCATCCTTTCTTTTCTGCAAAATGATATTGAGCAGCGTAGGTAATTGTTTTCAGGTCAAAATATAATTCTCTTTCCTCCGGGTCATCTATATTGCCAAACTCTTCTCTTTGGTTACGCTGAAAACCAATATTGAAAGTTAAACGGCCTTTGCCTGTTTTAATACTGTTGTCTGTTGCAATTTTAAAATGCCGAATACGCTGATGTGGTATTTGAGGTGTTGTACTTTTAAAATCTGCATCGGTTGCTTTAGTATCTCCACCACCGGCAACAGGTTTAATAAAACTGCCGTCTGTATCTCTCTCTCCTTCCACTAATCCGGCCTTTAAATCAAAGCTGCTTACTAATAAATGGCTGTAACCCCAGTTGCCGTTATAGCCTGCATAACCACCAGCATTAGTTTCTTTAAACTTAGAGTTGTAAACATAACCATCGTATTTATTTTTATAATCTGCAGCGGCACGGTTGCTTGAATAGAGGTTCCAGTTAAAACCATTTTTATTGCCACCAATATTTGCATTTAAACTACTCAGCCTGTTATTGCTTTGGTAATTGCTGCTTATGTTTGCTTTTATTGTATTAGCAGGTACGGGTACATTGCTAATAATGTTTACTACACCCGCCATAGCATCGCTGCCATAAATTAAAGACGCCGGCCCCTTCAGCAGTTCAATTTTATTTACGCTTGCTTCGTCCACTTCAATGCCATGCTCATCTCCCCATTGCTGCCCTTCCTGCCGCACACCATCATTAATGGTTAATACACGGTTGTACCCCAAACCACGTATAACAGGCTTTGAAATCGCAGGCCCGGTTCCTAATGCAGACACCCCGGGAATTTTTGTAAGCGCATCAATAATGTTAGTAGATGGTATTTGAAACAGCTCTTGTTTTTTAATTACTGAAACTGCAAAGGGCACTTTCTTTAATTGCGTGGCACCGGTAACGCCGGTTACAACCACCGCATTGTTTTCTGTTACTGCTTCTGCTATTAAAAAATCCCTTTTTGTATCTGTTGTTATAATGATGTTTTCAATAATAGTGGTGTAGCCAATATGGGACACTTCAAACAGGTGATTACCTTCCGGAATATTTTTTAAAATAAAATTTCCGTCTTTATCAGAAGCGGTACCGGTTTTTAAATCTGTTATGTAAATCGTAGCATCGGCAACGGGCTTGCCGGTTTTACTATCGGTTACTTTACCGCCTAATACCCCTTTAAAAATAGAAAAATTGTTTGCATTGGCAGTAACGCAGGTAACTATAATTGCAGCAATGGCAATAAAAATATGTTTCATAAATGAAAATAAAAGATTGAAAATATAAGTGAACAGCGAAAAACAAATTCACTAAACTAAAATGATTTACAGAAAAATTGCAGGCAATGCCTTTACAGCTTAGGCAGCTGTAAAAAAAGATGGCGGTCCTCTTGTTTCAAAGTGAGTTAAATCTTGTAATAGTGCAGCAATAATATAGGCATCATCTGCAGAAAGAAAATTATTAATGGCTACTGCAGTTGCACAGGCAAAAAAGTTGTCGGCATCTTTAGCAAGCTGATAATCGCAAATAAAACAGTTGGCATCATTGCTCTGTATAGCAACTGTTTCGTTTATAGTTACAGCTTTTTTTAACCGTTCAGCAAAGCTGGATTTTGTAACATGTGAGTGTGTTACCTGTACAAAAGTGGTAAGCAGTAAAACCAGTAGCAATAATGCTGCGGCTGCTTTTTTGTATAGTACTGTTACTTTCATGTTTCGGCAAAGATAAACACTATGCAACAATGTTGCAAAATATTTTATAAGCGGTAAATCCCTTTAGCGCAAATAAAAAATTGGGCTATCTTCAACACAAATAATTCTGCTATGCAACAATATATTTTAGCCCTTGACCAGGGCACCACCAGCAGCCGGGCCATTGTATTTGATAAAAACGGCTCCATTATTTCGGTGGCGCAAAAAGAGTTTACACAAATTTTTCCGCAACCGGGCTGGGTAGAGCATGATGCCAACGAAATTTGGAGCACACAATTAGGTGTGGCTGCAGAAGCTATAAGCAAAGCCGGGTTAACAGTAGAAAATATTGCAGGTATTGGCATTACCAATCAAAGAGAAACAACGGTGGTATGGGAACGGGCAACAGGCAAACCAATTTATAATGCCATTGTATGGCAAGACAGAAGGACGGCTGCGTTTTGTGATGATCTGAAAAGAAAGCAACTGGATAAAATCATTCAGCAAAAAACAGGGCTTGTGGTGGATGCTTATTTTTCTGCCACCAAAGTAAAATGGATTTTAGATAATGTAGCAGGTGCCAGAGATAAAGCCAACAAAGGGGAATTATGTTTTGGCACCATTGATACCTGGTTATTATGGAATTTAACCAAAGGCCAAATACATGCCACCGATGTAAGCAATGCCAGCCGTACCATGCTGTGTAATATTCATACACTACAGTGGGATGGTGAGCTGGAAAAAATATTTACCATACCCGGCAACATGCTGCCGCAAATACGCAGCAGCAGCGAAGTGTACGGACACACACAAAATATTCTTACTGCTAAAAATATTCCAATTGCAGGTATTGCCGGAGATCAGCAGAGTGCGTTGTTTGGGCAAATGTGTACACAGCCGGGTATGGTTAAAAATACTTACGGTACCGGTTGCTTTATGCTGATGAATACCAGTGAAACTCCGGTAGTATCAAAAAATAATTTATTAACCACAGTAGCGTGGAAGGTAAACGGTGTAACACAATATGCTTTGGAAGGCAGTGTGTTTATTGCCGGTGCGGTGGTGCAATGGTTAAGAGATGGATTAGGAATAATAAATAAATCGGGTGATGTGGAAGCGCTGGCTGCAAAAGCGGAAGATAATGCTGGTGTGTATGTGGTGCCTGCATTTACCGGGCTGGGTACACCACACTGGAATCAGGATGCAAGAGGAACTATTGTAGGCTTAACAAGGGGCAGCAATGCCAGCCATATTGCAAGGGCTGCACTGGAAAGTATTGCTTACCAAACTATGGATGTGTTAAAAGCAATGGAAGCGGACAGCGGTATATCAATAAAAGAATTAAGAGTGGATGGAGGTGCTACGGCAAATAATTTACTCATGCAGTTTCAAAGCGATATTTTAAATACAAAAGTATTGCGGCCAACCGTAACAGAAACTACTGCATTGGGTGCTGCCTATTTAGCAGGGCTTGCTGTTGGCTACTGGAAAAGTGTGGAGGAAATACAACAGCAATGGCAAATTGATAAAACATTTGCTCCTGCAATGAATGAAGATAAAAGAAATGAACTGGCAAGGGGTTGGCAAAAAGCTGTGGGTGCTGCTGTGGGCTGGACAAAATAAATTTTCACAAACCCTTTCGGCGGCTTTTAGCCTCGAAAGCGGTTGGTTATACAATTGCAACTCATAATTAAAAAACCATGTTAATAGCAGCTGCACAAATAAAACCTGTTAAAGGAGATATTGAAAAAAATATTGCTAACCATCTCTTGTTAATTAACCAGGCAATTGCTGATAAAGCGGATGCAATTTTTTTTCCGGAGCTTTCTATTACAGGTTACGAGCCTGAACTGGCAAATGATTTAGCCACCACTGCAAATGATAAACGCTTTACAGTTTTTCAGCAATTGGCAAATGATAATGATATAACTATTGCTATAGGGTTGCCTGTAAAAAACAATGGTGGTATAGAAATAGGTATGGCTGTTTATCAACCGCATCAAGTGCCACAAACATACAGTAAGCAATATTTGCACAGCAGCGAAACGCCGTGGTTTGTAAATGGAAGTGGACAAATTTTTCTTAACATAAAAAATGCTGTAGTAGCACCTGCTATCTGTTACGAATTAAATGTGCCTGAACATGCTGCATTTGCAACCAGTAATGGTGCAGGCGTATATATGGCCTGTACAGTAAATTCATTTAATGGAATTGACAAAGATTTAAACCGTTTGGCTGATATTGCCGGTAACTATAAAATTCCTGTTTTAATGAGTAACTGTATTGGTGTTACCGGCGACTACAATTGTGCAGGCAAAACATCTGCATGGAATACAGAAGGGAAATTAATCGCACAACTGGATAGTGAACATGAAGGCTTTCTGATAATGGATACAGCAACACAACAAACAACAAAATATTCAGCGCCGCTACATTAATGAACAGAGAAATATTAATTACACAACTGCAGCACCAAGCCGAATGGGATGTTGTAATCATCGGGGGTGGTGCCACCGGTTTGGGCTGTGCGGTGGATGCAGCATCACGTGGTTACAAAACATTACTGCTGGAGCAATATGATTTTGCAAAAGGCACCAGCAGCAAAGCAACCAAACTGGTGCATGGTGGCGTAAGGTATTTGGCACAGGGCAATATAAAATTGGTTACCGAAGCATTAAGGGAAAGAGGCAGGCTGTTGCGTAATGCGCCGCATGTTTGCCATACACAAACATTTATTATACCCTGTTACAGCTGGTGGAGTAAAATCTATTATGGCATTGGATTAAAGCTGTACGATTTAATGGCTGCTGCATTAAGCTTGGGCAGTACCAAAATTGTAAATGCCGCTTATGTACTACAGCATTTGCCAGCAGTAAAAAAAGATGGATTAAAAGGCGGAATTGTTTATACCGACGGGCAGTTTGATGATGCAAGGCTTGCAATTAATCTGGCGCAAACAGCATGTGAGCAGGGCGCTGTTGTTATTAACTACTGTCGTGTAGCAGGGTTTATTTTTGCAGGCCATAAAATAACAGGAGTAGTTGCAGAAGATGTGCTCAGCAATAAACAATATCATATAAAAGCAAAAACAGTAATAAACGCTACCGGTGTTTTTGCAGATGTACTGATGAAAGCTGCCAATGATAATTCTGCCAGTATAGCACCATCGCAGGGTGTGCATATAGTAATTGATAAAAAACATTTTGAAGGTACCGATGCTTTAATGATACCCAAAACTACTGATGGCCGGGTGTTGTTTGCGGTGCCTTGGCATAATAAAGTAATTGTTGGCACCACAGATATTGCAGTAAATAAAACAGCTATTGAACCAACCGCCACTAACGAAGAAATTAATTTCATCATCAGCAATTTTAATAATTATGCAGCAGTGCCTATTACTAAAGAAGATGTGCTGAGTGTGTTTACCGGCCTGCGACCCTTAATAAAAAAAGAAGGTGCACAAAGTACTGCCGCATTGAACAGGCACCATGCCGTATTTGTTTCTCCATCGGCTTTAATTACCGTTACCGGTGGCAAATGGACTACCTACCGTAAAATGGCTGAAGATGCGGTTGATAAAGCAGCGGAACAATTGCAACGCAATACAAAATCAGTAACTGCCACGCTTAAAATTCATGGCTATACCACAGCAAAAAATATCACTCACACATCAGTTTATGGCAGTGATGCAGTTGAAATAGAAAAACTTTGGAAAGAAAATGAAAGCCTGAAAGAAAAAATTCATACTGCTTATCCTTTTACAAAAGCCGAAGTTATTTTTGCAGTACGTAACGAAATGGCGCAGACAGTAGAAGATGTATTAAGCAGAAGAATGCGTTTATTATTTTTAGATGCGGTAGCAGCTATGCAATCCGCATTAACAACTGCAATGTTGATGGCGCAGGAGATGAATAAAGATGAGCAATGGGTGCAGCAGCAGGTAATTGATTTTACGCAATTGGCGAAAAAATATTTGTTATCTTAACCTTTCATTTATCATTTTAATTGATTGCTATGTCATCTTTTTTACCAGAGTTTATTGGAACCGCCGTACTTCTTTTGCTGGGCAACGGCGTAAATGCTAATGTTATTTTAACCAAATCGTATGGCAACAACAGTGGCTGGATAGTTATTGCGTTTGGCTGGGGCATTGCTGTATTTACCGGTGTGTATGTATGTGCCAACCTGGGTGGCAGCGGGCATTTAAATCCAGCGGTTACCATTGCCGATGCTGTTAAAAGCGGCGACTGGAGTAACGTGCCGGTTTTTATTGCAGCACAATTTGCCGGAGCAATGTCGGGTGCTTTGCTGGCATGGTTAAGCTACCGCAAACATTTTGATATTACTGCTGATGCAGATGGGCAACTGGCTGTTTTTTGTAATGCTCCTGCTATAAAAAGCACTGTTGATAATTTAATAACAGAAATCATCGGCACATTTGCTTTAGTGTTTGGCGCCTTTTCTATTTCCGGTGCTAAAATGAATGATACCGCTTTTTCGCTGGGTGCTTTGGATGCATTGCCTGTGGGATTACTGGTGTTGGGTATTGGTTTATCATTAGGCGGCTCCACCGGTTATGCCATTAATCCTGCCCGTGACTTAGGGCCACGTATTATGCACTTCATCTTACCCATAAAAAATAAAAGAGACAGTAACTGGGGCTATAGCTGGATACCTGTTGTGGGTCCGGTAATTGGTGGGGTGATTGCGGCGCTGGTGTTTAAGGCGGTACATTAAGTCATAAATCTTTTTTAAATTTCACAAGACAAACAATTTGCCATGATGAAGAGTGCTTACTCAGTAATTAGCTTTGCTTTCATTCTATCACTTTGTAATTGCAATTCTAAAACTCCTGATGTCAATATTTCTGTTTACCGAGCTTTATCTTCAAGCTTAAGACAATCAAATTATGAAATTGAGGATCAAATTAAAGGACTCCAAAAGGCAATTGAAAGAGAGACATCAGATCCCCGAACTTCTTATCATGCAAAAGAATGGCTAGCTAAGGCTATTTTAATACAGACGATTTCAAATAAAATATTTTAATATTTAGATAGTCAAAAAATCAATTTAAAAATAGAAGCTGGATATAAGCAAATAGACAATGTTGAATATTGGGACGAAAATGATTTTAAAGCTGTTGATAACCTTTTTCAAAAAAAGGGGGAAGGCGAAAAGCTTAAAAAGAGAATTTTAGATTATGAAATGAAAATTTTTGCTATTGATACAAGCATGTATTCAATATTTAAAAAATCGGTCAATCAAACAATAATATTAACTGACAACCAGCATAAAGAAAAGGCGTTTGCCGAAACTTTTTTCGGTGACATTCCTGCTATTGCTGCATTCGCAGTGCTTCATAAATTTGAAAATGATATTCGAAACTTTGAAATTCAGCTCATGACCTATTGTTACAATCAAATCCCCAGATAAGTCAAATTGTTGACTGACAATATGATTGTTAATTCGAATTAAGTACACATCTATTCGTCAAAACTCCACATCCACCACCACCGGATAATGATCACTGTAATTCACTTCTATTTTTTTATACTGCTGTACTGTAAATTTTTTATCAACCAAAATATAATCTATCCGCAGTGTGGGGGAAATAAAACGGTAAGTTCTTCCAAAACCAAAACCTTTTTTTAAAAAAGCATCTTGTAAATTTCCTTTTACGGTGCTGTAAACATAACTGCCCGGCACATCATTAAAATCTCCGCAAACAATTACAGGGTGGGGGCTTGCTTTAATTTTTTGCTGTAATAGCTCCGCCTGTGCGGCTCTTTTTTTATAGGCCTGTTTTAGTTTCCATGCAACAGCACGGGTTTCTGTAATACTGGCGTTAGCTGGTTGTTTTAAATTGTGCAGGGCTTCGTAATCGTATGTTTCAAAGCGTACCGACTCCAGATGGGTGGTAAATATGCGGATGGTTTTATTGCTGAATAATATATCAGCATAAATTAACGACTCAGAAAAATCGTTAACGCTGTAATCAAAATGTGCTGTATCTGTAATTGGATATTTTGAAACAATGGCCACACCAGTAACATGTGCAGAGCGGAACATGTGCATGGTGTAATTAGCCCTGCAGAAGTAAGCGTACTTGTAGCCCTTGTCCATTAGTTCAGGAATGATGCTGTCTCTAAAAGTCTTTTCTCTTAAAAAATGATATTCCTGCAGGCAAATAACATCTGCATTGGTTTGTGCCAACAGTGTAGTCATTTCTTGCCGGTAATTTATTTTGTTGGTATTGTTGCGCTTGGTTAGTCCCCAGCTGCTGAGGTTCCAGGTGGCTACACGTAAACTGGTGCTGTCTTTTTGTTGCTTAAAACTGGCAAATGGGTGAAAACTGAAAGTATTGCCAAGTTGATACAAGCCTGTAATAATTACCACCAGATGCAGCCATGCCCATTTACTTTTTTTTACAAACCAGTACAGGCAGCACAACAGCACACTACCAAATAAAAGCGGAAACCCCATGCCCAGCAAAGCAATAAAGGCATTACTGCCCGGCTGTAAAAACGGACTTAAGCAGGCAAGCAGGCAACATATTACTAACACCACATTGGCTGTTATAAAGCCATACCAAATTATTTGTTTCAATCTTTTTGCCATATGCTGTTGCAAAATAACACGAAAATTTCATTTGAATTTAGCATTTCATTTTACTGCAATTAGGTTATTTTTTTTTGGGCGATGCTTAGTTTTTATACTAAGTGAAAACCTTCATGCTATGTTGTATTCTAAAACGCAACTATTTTAAAATAGAGCACCTGATAACGCTTTGAATTGAAATGTGCGGTTTTTGGCAGTTGTTTGTTATTTTTAACAATATAAATTTACCCGGTATTGAAATTTAACAACAAAAAAATTACAACAAAATTGCTGCATATGAAAAGTAAATTACTGGTGCTAGCTGCTACGTTTTTTTATTTATGTAACGTAAGTTTTGCGCAAGGCGATCCTAAAAAAACTGAAGTGTGGAGCCCCGAGCCCATTAAAATTACTCCGGGTAAAAGCAACAGTAATGCGCCCTCTGATGCTGTTATTTTATTTGATGGCAAAAATCTAAATGAATGGGTAAGCACAAAAGACACTACAAAAGCCGCCCAATGGACGGTTGCAAAAAATAAGTTTACAGTTAATAAAGGCACGGGTAACATTGAAACGAAGAAAAAATTTACCGATTATCAGCTGCATATTGAGTGGTGCATACCGGCTGTTATTAATGGCAACGGCCAGTCACGTGGTAACAGCGGTGTATTTTTAGCAGCCACTGGTGCTGGTGATGAAGGATACGAAATACAGGTGCTGGACAATTATGAAAACAAAACCTATGTAAATGGACAGGCAGGAAGTATTTACAAACAAACAATACCGCTGGTAAATGCCTGTAAAAAACCCGGGGAGTGGCAGAGTTATGATATTGTATGGACAGCGCCACGCTTTAATGAAGATGGTAGTATAAAAACACCCGCACGTATAACCGCAATACATAATGGCGTTTTGATACAAAACAATACAGAAGTAAAAGGTACCACGGTTTATATTGGCCAGCCTTATTATAAAAAACACGGCGCCGCACCGATACGCCTGCAAGATCATGGCGACCC
>JAGVCC010000158.1 GCA_020059395.1 Chitinophagales bacterium
CCATTTACTTATGGTGGCAGAATTTTAGAACCTGTTGTAGGATGGACAAGCCACCACAGCATTTGTGAGTTTGATGGTAAATGGTATTTGTTTTACCACGACAGCAGTTTAAGCAAAGGTGTAACACATTTACGCAGTGTGAAAGTTACAGAGCTGGTGCATGATGAAAATAGGGAAATAAAAACGATTGAACCATATAAATAATTTTGTTGACCAGCTGCATCGCCTTAATTGAACTTCAGTGGCAGAGTTTATCCTGACGAAGGAAGGGCTCCGTTCAACTAAGAATATCTATTAAGCTTTTTGTTCAACCCCTTCAGGGTTGTGCGAAGACCTGAGTTGCTTTTCTCCGGGTTGCACCCGGAGTTATTCAAATTAAACTGCTTCGCAGTTGGAAGAAGATAGTTGTTGCTTGTGCGATGCCCCGAAGGGGCAAAATGTGAATAGCCCCCGATACAATCGGGGGAAAGAAATCAAAGAATGGTATGAACCCGGAAGGGGTTCAATGTGAAAAGTAACGGTATTGGTAAGGTAACAAAAAAAACAGAGACGTCGCAAATGCTGAATAAAGAACAGAAAGTACAAGAGTGATTATTCTTTTCTTTCAGTGAAAGAAAAGAATAACAGAACAAGTTCGCAACAAAAGTTGATAGTAGTACAAAAGCTGGTCTCAAAAAAATAAATATTACATGATGAAAAAAATATTTTTATCAATTATTGTTTTAGCAACTATCTCCTGTAACTCAAAAAAATTTGTTGATGCAGACGATGCCGTTATTGTAAAAGCAGCCGAACATCCTGAGCAATGGCTTACCCACGGCTTAAATTATAATGAAGACCGCTATAGCCTGCTCACTGAAATAAATAAAGACAATGTAAAAACCCTGGGCCTTGCATGGGTAACAGATTTAGGAAGCAAAAGAGGTATTGAAGCAACACCATTAATTGCCGATGGCGTCATGTATTTATCCGGAGCATGGAGCACCATATTTGCAATAGATGCAAAAACAGGAAAACAAATTTGGAAGTACGACCCACAAGTGCCCGGCGGCAAAGCAGAACAAGTATGCTGCGATGTAGTGAACCGTGGTGTGGCATTATACAAAGGAAAAATTTTTGTAGGCACAATTGATGGAAGACTGATTGCATTAAATGCTGCTGATGGAAAAATGTTGTGGAGTGTGCAAACCACTGATGTTACCAAACCATATTCAATAACCGGCGCACCAAGAGTGGTGGATGGAAAAATAATTATTGGTAATGGTGGTGCAGAGTTTGGAGTAAGAGGTTATGTTACGGCTTACAATTCTGAAGATGGAAAAGAACTGTGGCGTTTTTACACAGTACCCGGCGACCCATCAAAACCATTTGAAAACAAAGCCATGGAAACCGCTTCTAAAACATGGGCAGGCGAATGGTATAAATATGGCGGCGGCGGCACTGCATGGGATGCAATGGCCTACGACCCCGAATTAAAATTATTATACGTAGGCACAGGCAATGGTAGTCCGTGGGATAGAAAATACCGCAGCAATGGCGTGGGTGATAATTTGTATTTATCATCAATCGTTGCACTCAATCCATCAACGGGTGAGTTGGTTTGGTATTATCAAACCACACCGGGTGATAGCTGGGATTTTACCGCCACACAACATATTATTTTAGCCGACCTTGATATTAAAGGACAAAAAAGAAAAGTGCTGATGCAGGCACCAAAGAATGGTTTCTTTTATGTGATTGACAGAACGAATGGGAAGTTTATAAGCGGCGATGCATTTGTTTATACCAACTGGGCTAAAGGCATTGACAGCACCGGCCGCCCCATAGAAAATGAAGGAGTGCATTACGAAACTGTCAACACCGATGTATCTCCCAATTACAATGGCGGGCACAATTGGCAACCAATGGCGTTTAACCCAAAACTAAATTTGGTGTACATACCTGCAAGAGAAAATGCAAGCAACTACGGTCATGATACTTCATGGAAATATAATAAAGTTGGGTTTGGTACGGGCAATGGATGGAACCTTGCCATTGGCACCGACCCAACAAAACCGATGCGGTATGATACCGCTACAAAAAAATTCCCCAGAGGCATGTTGATTGCATGGAACCCAACTTTACAAAAAGAAGTTTGGAGAGTGCCGCAAAAAGCAGATTGGAATGGTGGGGTATTAGCAACATCAACAGATTTATTATTTCAAGGCACAGCGCAGGGAGATTTTATTTGTTACGACGCCAGCAACGGAAAAATTTTATGGCAGCAAAATTTAGGCGGCGGCATTTTAGCGCCACCGGTTACTTATAGCATTGATGGCAAACAATACATTACCGTTGCAGTTGGCTGGGGCGGCGGCTTTGGTATGAAGAATAAACTGGCACCATTACAGAGCGGTAAAATTTTCACTTTTGTATTAAATGGTAATGTACCCATGCCAGCATTTAATAAAGGCAATGAATTAAAAATACCCGATGCAACATTTACTGTTACCAAACAAGAACTGGCGCATGGCGAAACTTTGTATTGGCAATATTGCGGCACCTGCCATGTGGTAAAAGGTGGCGGCGGCGGACTGGCTCCCGACCTTGCTTATTCATCTATAGCTGCCAACAGCGACAATTTTTTAAGTGTGGTGCATAAAGGCGGTTATGAAAAACTGGGTATGCCAAAATTTGAAGGCCGGTTAAGTGAAAAAGACATTTCAGCTATTC
>JAGVCC010000269.1 GCA_020059395.1 Chitinophagales bacterium
AATATTGATACCAACAGCCCCACCGGCAAACAAATTTTTAAACACGAAGTAGCACATATACAGCAAAAGCATACTTACGATAAACTGTTTATAAACGCTGTACTGGTTTTCTTTTGGTGCAACCCGTTTTTTTGGCTGCTGCGCAAAGAACTAAACATGATACATGAATTTATTGCAGATAAAAAAGCTGTGGAAGATTAAGATACCGCTGCTTTTGCTGCCATGATTTTGCAGGCCACCTATCCGCAGCACCAGTTTGCTTTAACCAACAATTTCTTTTACTCACCTATAAAAAGACGATTAGCCATGTTAGTAAAAAACAACAATCCTAAAGTAAGTTACTGGAGCCGTGTGCTGGTATTGCCGGTGGCAGTAATAGTATTTGCTGCGTTTACTTTTAAAACAAAAAACCCGATTACTACTGCCTATAACGGTGAAAAAATTACAGTTGTTATAGATGCTGGGCACGGTGGAAATGATATGGGTGCAAGCAGTTTGAAAGGAGATTTGGAAAAAGATGTAACCTTAGCCATTGCAAAATCAATTAAGGAGCTAAATACAAACCCAAATATTGAAATAATTCTTACAAGGGAAAGCGATATTTATTTAACTCCAATAGAAAGAGCGCAAGCAGCAAAAAACAAAAAAGCTGATTTATTAATTTCTATTCATACTTCCGGCTCTCCAAAACCAAATACTAAAACAGGAGTTGAATTTTATGTTGCCAAAGACCAGTATTCTAATTCTACAGAGAGTAAAGTTTTAGCCTCAGTACTTTTAGCAGCTTTTACCTCAAATTATAAACTACCTGTTATTTCACAGCCTAAACAAAGACAAGGTGGTATTTGGATATTGCAGGCAAATGATTTCCCCTCTGTATTAATTGAAACAGGTGTTATTAATAATGATGCAGATATAAACTATCTGAATACCGAGGAAGCTAAAAACACCATTGCTCAAAATATTCTTAGTGCAATTGAAAAATACGCCTCTGGTAAAAAACAACAAATCGCATCATCACAAACTAATTCATTTAGCAGCTTCTATGTAAACGCCAACTTTTCTGATACAAATTTCTTAAAATCTGATGATTACAAAAAAAGAGCATTAGTAGTTATTGATGATAAAGCTGTAGGTAATTTTGGAATGGAGTATGTTGAAAAAAACAATATCGGCTTTAATACCATTGTTACATACAAGCCAGAAGAAGCACTTAAATTATATGAAGAAAAAGGGAAGTACGGTGCCATACGAATAACACAAAAAAGTGTGACAATAACAGCCGCAAATGACCATGAAGAAAATGTAAAATTAACTGAGCTTATTTTAAAAGGCAATTCTGGTAAATTAAATGGAGCTTTAACAGAAGCTGTAATTTATTTAGATGGTAAAGAAATTACTGAGCAGGAACTTAAAAATTTAGAACCGGGTAAAATAAGTCAAATGTCTATAATGAAAGGGGATAGACTTGATGAAATTAGGGATACAAAAGGGAAAAAGACTGTAATTGATATTTCGTTAAAACCGGCTAACCTGGAAGAAGTAATTGTAACCGGAAAAAAAATAAAACCGCTGTATGTGCTTAATGGTAAAGAGCAGCCTGTGACATTTGAACAATCGTCTATTCCCCCTGTAAATATAGAAAGCATCAACGTTTTAAAAGGCGAAACCGCAACAACCAAATACGGTACAAAAGGCAAAAAAGGCGTAATAGAAATTACAACAAAAAAGAATTTACCCGATGCCCTGTATGTAGTTGATGGCGAAATAAAAGATAAAGAATTTGTAAACAGTTTAAACCCCGAAAACATACAAAGCATTGATGTTTTAAAAGGAGAAAGCGCCACTGCTTTGTATGGAGAAAAAGGGAAAAATGGTGTAATAAAAATTACTACTAAAAAAGTTGAAGAAATTGTTGTTACTGGCTATCCCTTAAAAAAGGCAGTTACCAAAACCGGTGAAATTTATATTGGAGTGCTAAACAAAATTTTTCTACCTGCTGAAAAAGATAAATACGATGTAATGGTGAACATAAGTAACGGAAGCATTAACTGAACAGATGATTACTATACAGTAAGCGTACCTTCTACAGCTGGCTTACTTCGTATTACTGTGTTAAAAAAAGGTACTAATCAGATATTGTATAACTTAAATTTTAAAGCTATCAGAATTCCTGATGGCACAAAAGAATTGCCGCCTGCAATAAAACTGGATGATTATATGCGGCAAGAGGTAATCTTGTAAAACTAAAGTAAAGCCTCCCCATAATAAAAAATCCCCGGCATTTAGGGGATTTTTTATTTAGTACTTTATCTCTTCTTCTTTTAGTTGTATCACCAGCTCCTTCTTTTCACTGGCTTCTACCCTGCCAATAATTTGTGCATCAATATTAAATGCTTTGGCTGCGTCAATCATGGTTTGTGCATCGGCAGCATCGCAATAAATCTCCAACCGGCAGCCCATGTTAAATACCTCATACATTTCTTTATTATTACTGCCGCTGTTCTGTTGTATTATTTTAAAAATTTCCGGTGCTTCAAACAAATTATCTTTTACAATTTTAAAATTACCCGGCAGGTATTTCATACATTTTGTTTGTCCGCCGCCGCTGCAATGTATAAGGCCGTGTATTTTATCAAAATGGTTTTCCAAAAGCGGTTTCATTACAGGCGCAAACGTACGTGTAGGACTTAGTAGAAGTTGGCCGATGGTCGTTGATTGTTGTTCACTTGCAGCTCCGGTCAACGATAAACGGTCAACGGTCAACGTTTCCCCAAGTCTGTGTTTTCCTATATACACCACATCATCACTTAAACCAGTATTAAAACTCTCCTTAAAATTTTCCGCATAAAATTTATGCAGCACATCATGCCTGGCGCTGGTAAGGCCGTTGCTGCCAATGCCGCTGTTATACTCCGTTTCGTAAGTAGCTTGTCCAAAACTGGCAAAGCCCACAATTACATCACCGGCTTTTATTTTTTCGTTGCTTATAATTTTATTTTTTGGCCAGCGGCATGTCATGGTGCCGTTAACAGCCGCTGTACGCACCACATCACCCACATCTGCCGTTTCTCCACCCAGGTAATGAATGTTTACACCCGTTGCTTTAAGCGTATCAAACAATTGCTGGCTGCCGCCAATTATTTGTTCCAGCACTTCACCGGTAATTAAATTTTTATTGCGGTCAATAGTGCTGTTAAAAACAATATTATCGTAAATGCCCACGCAAAGCAGGTCATCCAGATTCATTACAATCGCATCCTGTGCAATACCTTTCCACACACTAATATCACCGGTTTCTTTCCAGTACAAATAGGCCAATATACTTTTGGTACCGGCTCCATCCGCATGCATAATATTTACATAGCTTTCATCGCCACCCAAATAATCAGGATACACTTTGCAAAACGCATAGGGAAACAATCCCTGATCAAGATTTTTTACCGCAGCATGCACTTCTTCTTTTTGGGCAGAGACACCTCTTTTAGCGTATAAAGACATT
>JAGVCC010000281.1 GCA_020059395.1 Chitinophagales bacterium
TCCGGCATTTTATCTGTCCAGTCGCCGCCATCACTGATTAATAACTGTGGCCTTGGTGCAGCCATCGCTGCTATTTCTACATTATCCGTTCTGCCACCGCAGCTATGAATATCCATACCGCTTTCGCAAGGGCAACCGCCATAGAAATAAGAACTGATGGCAACAACAGGAGCGGATACTTTTATTCTGTCATCTAAAGCCGTCATTAAAACAGCATGACTTCCTGCACCGCTACCACCAGTAATGGCTACACGACTGGTATCTGCATCTTTTTGTGCTAATAAATAATCGAGTATGCGAATACTGCCGAGTGCCTGTATCGTCATGGATAAGCTGCGGCGATGGTCTTCGTATTTGAACTGCAACAATGATTCGCCCCAGGCAAATAAATCGTAACTGAATGCCATTGCTCCCATTTTTGCAAATGCGGCACAACGGTATTGGCAATCGGCACGGTAGCGTTGTTTTTCCCAATGGCCATCGGGATTTAGTATCACTGGTATCTTCCCTTTGTATTTTGCAGGTTTGTATAAGGAGCCATTTATCCATACGCCAGGTAAAATTTCAATAGCAATATTTTCAACCGTGTAGCCGTCAAATTTTCTCATGGCTGTTTTAATGGGTGTTGATTTTGGCAATGCAGGCAAGTGTGTTAATTGCAATGCTTCTTTTATACAAGGCTTTAATTCCGCTTTTCGTTTTTCCCATTCTTCTACTGTTTTGTATTGTGCTGCAATGCGGTCTAGCTCTGCCCAACCTTCGGCGGGTGCCCAGCGGTAATATTCGTATTCACTTAGCTTGTATTTTTTATCGCCTTCCTTTTTTACTTTTAATGATAAGGGCATTAATACGGCTTCTAGTGTTTTTTCTGCATCGGGGCGGTATTTCCAATCGGCGTAGGTAACCATTTTACCAGCTACCATTTTTTCATCGTACTTAATGGCAACAGAATATTTTTTTTGAATATCGTTGAGTACTTCTTTAAGGGGTTTGGCGAATTGGTTGTCGGTGTTGGGTTGTGCTTGGGCAAAGTAAAAAGTAAAAAGTAAAAAGTAAAAAATGAGCACTGCCCTAACTTTTGAGTTTTGAATTTTGAATTTTGAATTCATATAAAATATTTTTCTTTATAAGTTTCTATTTGCTTTCCAACTGCTGTATAATAAATTTTTCTCCAACACTGGCTTGGGAAAAAACAAACTGGCGATGTAGCCAACAATAATTACCACCAAATGACTGTACACACCTAGCATGAGTTTGTGATGGGTGAAATTAAAATTACCTAAATCCAGCAGGAGTTTGGGATTTTTTACACCAATGGGAGTGCTGGTTAAAAATGCCCAGGCTGTAAATAAAATGCAGGCAACAATAGCAATGTTCATGCCTTGCCTGTTGGCTCTTGCACTAAATACACCCAATAAAAATATACCAACAATGCCGCCGGAAAAAATGGCGTACACCGTAAAAATCAAATCAATGATTCCACCACTGCTGAACTTTAAATAAAAATACCCCATACCGATGGCGAAGAAGCAAGAGATAAGTACCATCACTTTACTTGCATATAGGTTTTGCTTATCCGTTTTATTGGGACGAAATTTTTTATAATAGTCTTCCATGCCAACAGCGGCGTTTGAATTAATGTCAGCACTTAAACTACAAATAGCAGCACTAATCAAAGCTGCCACGATAAAACCAATTACACCGGTTGGCAAATTGCTCATCATAAAATAAGGGAACACCGTTTTAGCAGTAACATCGGCAGGCAGTGGATTTTGTTGATAGTAAACAAACAGTGCAGTACCAATGAACATAAAAATCGTCCAGATAGGAACGGTTAAAAATATTCCCATCAATGATGCTTTGATGGCCGACTTATCTGACTTGGCGGTAAGGTAACGCTGCACCACTGTTTGGTCGGTGGCATATTTTTGAATGGCATAGAATGCACCGTTTATTATCAATACCCAAAATGTAAGCCGGTCTAATTTAAAATCGTAAGGGCCAAAACCGGTGCGGTTATTTTCGCTAGCTATTTTTATGGCTTCTGGTACGCCACCTTTAATAGAAAATAATAATACACCCAAACAAATAATGCCACTCGCAAATAACATGAAACCCTGAAATACATCCAGCCATATTACGGCCTGCATACCCCCTTTTAAATTTAAAATGATTAACACAAAACCTACACACAATAAAACATAAACAGGATTGATGTTTGTTAATTTATAAATAGCCAATGCCACTAACGTTAACACGGAGCCCATACCTGCAAACTGCCTTATGATAAATGATGAGGAAGAATAGTAACGGGCAAATTTTCCGAAACGTTTTTCAAAATATTCATAAGTGCTCAAGCCAATCACTTTGCGAAACAATGGTACAATAAACCATATGGTTCCTAATAATACGATTGGCACCATAAAGCCTTGTAACAAATAAATCCAGTTGGATTGAAAGCCTTGTTCCGGATAACCCAAAAAAGTATTGCTGCTGATGAGTGTCGATAATAACGACAAACCCAATGCCCAAGAAGGAAAATTTCCTTTGGAGAGAAAATAATTTTCGGTGGTTTTTTGTTTGTTGGCAAAACGAAAACCCAAGTATAATGTAATGCCCAACACAAAGAGGATAATGGCGTAGTCTATAAAATGAAGATGGTTCATGCAATCGTTGTTTTCTCACAGATTCAGCAGATGTGCACAGATAAATTCATCTGTGTAAATTAGTGTTATCTGTGAGAGTTGTAAATATTTTTTATTTCTTCTGGCAAATTATAACTACCGGGTTTTACTGTTATAAACAAATCACCGGCTTTCATCCGCACCACTCCCTTACTAAATTCATTTACCGTTGTCAATTTTATTATATTCAATTCTTCCAGTACTGCTGCTGCTGTGGAGCCCCCTTCAATAAAAATTTCTTTTACATTTTCTCTTACTACAATTTCATTCACCAGTCTTGCCATTGCCGTACGTAATTCCAAAGCAGTTTGTTGGGATTCATCTATTGCAACAACCAGTTTGTTTTGTTTTTTTAAAATTACCGATGCCTGCTGCAACCATGATTCGTTGTTCTCTTCCTGCATATACAAGCAACAATTCAGGCTCTTGATAAACTGTTTTCTTTCTGCAAAGGCAGTACCGCATACATATAAATGCGGTGATAACAATTCCATTTTTTGTTGAGGCTTTGCGCTATGTTCTTTCTCCAATAAAGCCGTATAAAAATCTCCTGCACCTGCCAACACCCACGTTTCATCAACTATGTTTGCCCAAGCCAATACATCTTCCTTTGTTTTTGCTTCTCCAACCACAATCCCTTCTACAGGCAACCAGTCATTATGCTTTAATACTTCTATGGTATCATCATTAAGTATATTTACAACCTTTGAATTTTTTACCGGGAACTCCGGGTCATAAGCAAATGCTGTTGCTGCTATTTTTTTTCCTTGTATAAAATATTCTCCATCACTAATTGTTCTGCCCAAAGATGGGTTTGCTGGTAGAATAAAGATTTTATTTTTTTCAGTCAGCTCCATTTGCACTTTCAACTCTTCTATTACATAGCCACGCAAAACAGAATCAATTTTTTTATATAGTAATGTTGGCTGATACTTCATCAAGGTTTCTACAGCTTCGGCAGTACAATACACCGCTGCTGCTTTTTGCATTGAGCGGCTGTCAGTAGAAACAACCACCACATCGGTATCAGCATTCACATCATTATCTAAATAAACCGTAACAGACAATCCATAGCGTAGGCTGATACCAGCCAATTCGGCCGCACCTGTAAAATCATCTGCTATTACTGCAATCATTTTTTAATTATGAGTTATGAATGATAAGTTATGAGTTTAGCTTACGAGTGCAATACTCATAATTCATAACTTATAACTCATCACTTGTATTTACTTAGCTGCACCGCACTTTCAATCGCCAGCACCATGGCATCTGCACTTGCAATTCCTTTGCCTGCAATTTCAAATGCCGTACCATGGTCAACCGA
>JAGVCC010000067.1 GCA_020059395.1 Chitinophagales bacterium
GCCCTTATAGTTCCGGTAAATAAATATTTGTCTTTGTAATTAAGAACGGCACGTCCAAAATAACTTTGCAGTTCAACCGAAGGGTCTTTAAAACCAAAACTCCTTAAGTTGGCCTGATTACCAGACTGCATGTTGTCGTAATAATGATAGTCCTTATTAATATTAGACTCGTTAAGGTTCAGGTTAAAACCGTAGGTAAATGTACCATTACCCTGATATGAAGTTTTCCAGTATTCATAACCAGCAAGTGCATTTAAACTTAAGTCTTTGCTAATATCTTTTGTGTAGTTTAGCGTATGCGTTACTGTTTGAGAAAACAGTTGGTTAGCAGCCACATTAGCAAGGCCATTACCATCAGCATTACCACCGGTAGCTTTAATCCAGCCTTGTAATTCAGTTTTTCTGGTACCAGTACCATAGTTTACACCGTATAACAATTTATACTCAAGATTTGGTAAAATCTTATACCCGGCAGAAAACGAACCCAATACCTGCTGCATTACAGAGCCATCATTATAGGCATCTGAAAGTGCTAATGGGTTAACCTGGCCGCTTGGGTTAGTTTGATTATATAAACCGTTACTGCGTTTTAAAACTAAAGTAGGATTCCATATTAAAGCTAATGAAATCAGGTTACCTGTGCTACCAGCATCATTTGATACCGGCGCAATAGTTTCAACCAAATTTGCAGCTGTAACATTAAAATCAATACTTAATTTGTTATCCAGCATTTTGTATTGACCGTTAAAATTGCCAATATATTTTTTCAATCCGCTCTTTCTTAAAATACCTTTTTGGTCAGATGCCAAAAACGAAGCCCTGTATTTGCCATTGGCATTACCGCCGCTTAAAGCAACTGAGTAGTTTTGAGTGGGAGCATTTTTATCTAAAATTTCATCAAAAGCATTTACGTTAGCACCAGAATCAGATGCCGCACCATAAGTTTTTAATGCAGCACGGTAACCGGCAGCATCCAAAATATCTATTTTGCGCATTACACCAGCCACACCATATGTAGCATTAAATTCAATTTTAGCAGGGCCGTTGCTTCCTTTTCTGGTAGTAACTAATATTACACCATTGGCACCACGAGAGCCATATATTGCAGAAGCAGAGGCATCTTTAAGGATATCCATAGATACGATATCTGCCGGATTTAAAAAGTTTAATGGATTAATATCAGGAGTTTGACCTACACCAGAAACACCCACACTTGGGCGGGGGCTACGGCCATCTAAAGGCACACCATCAATTACATACAATGGATTGTTACCAGAGCGTATTGAGTTATTACCTCTGATTTTTACAACAGTTGCAGCACCAGGCTGACCACTGTTATTAATTACCTGCAAACCTGCTACTTTACCTAATAGCAATTGATCGGGGTTGTTAATTGGCCCTTTATTAAAATTTTTAGCCTGTACAGATACAACCGAACCGGTTAAATCTTTTTTACGAACAGAGCCGTAACCAATAACTACAACTTCGTTTAAGTTTGATGTAGTTGTTTGCATAATAACACTGTAACTGCCACCTGTGCCTACTTTCAAACTCTGGGTGGTAAAGCCAGAACCTGAAAACACCAGTGTAGCACCCGCAGCAACATCGTTCAAGGTGTAGACACCTTGTGCATTGGTTGAGGCGCCTTTTGTTGAACCTTTTACGGTAACAGAGATACCAGCAACGGGATCTCCTTTTGAATCGGTTACTGTGCCCGTTACAGTTTGCGCTGTGGCAAAAGCAGTAAAACCGATTACAGCCAGCAATAGCATAGCCGTCTTTCTCATAATAGCAAGAAGCATAATCGTTTGGTTTTTTTGGAATGAAAAATAAATACTTGCCGGAATTCAGGCAGTAGTATTAACAAAGCAATCTGTATTAGCAGACATGTAGAACTGTGATAAAGCTGCAATCGTTAACAAAAACCCAAAATTCCTGAATATAAAATTACATGTGAAACAATGTAAAAAGTACACGTTAAAAGGTAAATACGGCGCAAACGTTTGCGAAATTGTTTGCGAAAACGGTTGTTGTGTAAATATTCTTTTACTACCTTGGGCACCAATACACTGCTATATGAACAATACCACCTTAAAGAAAATCTCAGAGATTTTGGGGCTTAGTATATCCACCATTTCCAGAGCGTTGAAAGACCATCCTGACATTTCTGACAAAACAAAACAACGTGTGGTGGAGCTAGCCACTACATTAGATTATGAGCCAAACGCCAATGCCATTAACCTGCGTACCAGCAACAGTAAATTGTTTGGGCTTATTGTGCCAACTATTGGCAATACATTTTATAACTCGTTTATTGCGGCGGTAGAAGAAGAAAGCAGAAAAGCCGGTTACTCATTAATGATTTTACAAAGCGGCGACGACCCAGCTGTTGAGCTTGCAAGCCTTAAACTGTGCAGGCAAAACAGAATTACTGGACTATTTGTATGTATATCCCCACACACAAATAACATAGATGCGTTTTTAAAATTGAAAGACATTGAAGTGCCGGTAATTTTTTTTGACAAAGTGCCTGACAATGCCACTTGCAACAAAGTATGTGTGGCAGATGAAGCAGCGTCTACCATTGCAGCAAACAGTATCATCGATAAAAAGAAAAAAAAGGTGCTGGCTTTGTTTGGCAACCCCAACCTGCTGATAACAAAAAAAAGACAGGAAGCTTTTGTACAAACAATAACATCCAGTACACAAAAAATAAAACTGATAACAGATACCGCCGAAAGCACCATACAGGCAGAAGAGAAAATGCTCCAGTACGTAAAGGAAAAACCCGATACTGTTTTTTGTATGAGCGATGAAATTTTAATGGGTGTAATGAAAGCATTGCAGAAAAAACAGATGAAGGCACCGGAAGATATTGGTGTAATAACCATAAGCAGCGGCCAAATACCCAAATTGTATTACCCCGAAATTACTTATGTAGAAACAAGCGGCGCAAAACTTGGCAAATTAGCATTCAGCCGCATGATGGTATGCCTTGCAGGCAGTACCTTTATACAGAATTTAACCATCGAATCAATATTAGTTGAAGGTGGCTCTTTATAAACTTAAAACAACTAAGCATGGCACTTGAGTGGAGCGGCGTGATACCCGCCCTTACAACAAAATTTACCAGCAATGATACACTGGACCTTCCTCTTTTTAAAAAAAATTTAGACGCACAAATTGCTGCTGGGGTAAGCGGCATTATTGTGGGCGGCACACTGGGTGAAGCCAGTACCTTAACCACCGCAGAAAAAGAAACACTGATAACATTTGCAGTAAAAGAATGTGGCGGAAAAATTCCTGTAATACTGAACATTGCCGAAGGCAGCACAGCCGCGGCGCTTGAACAGGCAACTTTTGCAAAACAATGGGGTGCCGAAGGTTTGATGGCACTGCCCCCTATGCGCTACAAAACGGACCATAGAGAAACAGTAACATACTTTAAGACTATTGCAAACAGCACCAATTTGCCTATAATGATTTACAACAACCCGGTTGATTATAAAACCGACGTTACACTCGATATGTTTGCTGAATTAGTGGAGTGCAGCAATATAACTGCTGTAAAAGAAAGCACTAGAGATGTTACCAATGTTACCCGGTTAAAAAACCGTTTTGGTAACCGCTTAAAAATTTTATGTGGTGTGGATACACTGGCAATGGAAGAATTATTATTAGGAGCTGATGGATTAGTGGCTGGTTTAGTTTGCGCTTTTCCGGCAGAAACAGTTGCCATTTACAAACTGGTTAAAGCAGGCCGTATTGCAGAAGCCACTGCAATTTACAGATGGTTTATGCCATTGCTTGAGCTGGATATTCATACCAAATTAGTGCAGTACATTAAACTGGCAGAAACGCAAACCGGTATTGGCAGCGAACATGTAAGGGCCCCACGGTTAACATTAATTGGCGAAGAAAGAGAAAGGATTTTAAAAATTATAAACGATGGTATTGCCACCAGACCACAGTTACCATTATTGTAAAATAAAAGTTTAGCATTTTAAGCCGGCTGTGTTAACGCAGCCGGTTTTTTGTTGCTGCTATGCAGCCAAACAGTAACAAAAAAAGAAACAACAAAATACTCCAGCAGGATATAATTAATGCCGTACCAGTATTGCTGCACCCCAAACCATCCATTAAAAAAGAAAATAACTGCAATACCTGTTATACACTTTAAACATTCCCACAAAACAGTATAATGGCTGCCATCCATAAGCTCTGTTAAAGCATACACAAACAAAAATATAAAAGCGCCATACATAAAAAAAGCAGGACTGCCTATAAAGCCAATATTACCAAAAAGATAACTTACAAACAACAACAGCATTATCATTTGCACCCAGCACCACACCAGCATAGGCTTTGTTTCGGGGGTGCTGTATTTAGTAAAATTATAAACGTTGTCAATTTTTTGTACCGGATATTTTGCTTCCACATCTGCAGGGCGCCAGCCCGTAGGCATAAACCAAATGCGTAGTTTATCAGTAAAATTCTTTGCACGCAAAGCATCTTTTATCAGTAACAATAAATGCTGAAAATTTATTTTTATGGGGTTCCAAGTTTGCGCCGGCCTGGTAATACCGTATACAGGTGGCACTTCTTTTAACTCTTGTTGAAAAGTACCAAACAATTTATCCCACACAATAAAAATTTGCCCTAAATTTTTATCAAGATATTCTTTATTAATAGCATGGTGCACTCTGTGGTGCGATGGTGTTACAATAATTTTTTCTAAAAAACCCATGTTGCCAATATGCTGTGTATGATACCAAAACTGTGCAAACAAATGTAACGGAGCCACTACAGCAATAACTTCGGCGGGCACCCCCAAAACAGCAGCGGGCAATAAAAGAATTATAAATAATTTTACAAATACTGAAACACTCTGCCGCAATGCACATGCTAAATTAAATTCTTCGCTGCTGTGATGAATGATGTGTGCGTTCCAGAAAAAATTATACTTGTGGTTTATTAAATGCACCACATACCCTGCAAAGTCAAGCACAATAAATGCTACTGCATATACTAACCATGTTGCTTTAATACTTGTTACCGCCACGTGCTGCAGCAACCAGGTATAAGTAATTAAAGAAAAAGCAATACCCAATACATCCTTGGTTACATTAGTAACGCCGCTGGTAAGGCTGCTTATCATATCAAAATTCCTGACGGTGTCTTTACCTTTTTTCCACCCATACCATTTTTCAAATAATACCAGTAATAAAAATGCTGGCATAGCAATCAGCAATATTTTTCCATATTGTTCCATAATAGCAAGAAAGTTATAAGTTGCATAACAAATGTAAGTATTGTTATGAAAAGCACTTTTTTTTGTACCGATGCCCACACCTGCGGCAACCCTGTACGTTTAGTAAAACAAGGCGGCCCTGCACTTATTGGCAATAACATGAGCGAAAAAAGGCAGCACTTTTTAAACGAATACGACTGGATACGCAAGGGGCTTATGTTTGAACCCCGTGGGCACGACATGATGAGCGGCAGTATTTTGTACCCCCCGCATGATGCTGCAAACGATGTGGCTGTTTTATTTATTGAAACAAGCGGCTGCCTGCCCATGTGTGGCCACGGCACCATTGGTACTATTACCATTGCTGTTGAAGAAGGATTAATTATACCAAAAACACCTGGGATTATAAAAATGGAAGCACCTGCAGGTTTGGTAATGATTGAATATAAAACAAAGCAGCCCATCCTATCCTTCCGCCAGCTGGCGGAGAGGGACAAGGAGAAGATTGATGCGGAGATAAAAGTAGAATCAGTTAAGCTTACCAATGTCGCTTCATTTTTACACTCCACCGAATTAACTGTACAATGCCCCGAACTGGGAGAGCTGGTTGTGGATGTGAGTTATGGTGGAAATTTTTATGCTATAGTGGATGTACAAAAAAACTTTAAAGGCATTGAAAATTACCCTGCTGATAAATTAATTGCATGGGCCAGAGAGCTGCGTAAAAACATAAATGAAAAATACAATTTTGTTCACCCGGAAAACGCCACCATTAAAGGCTGCAGCCATATTTTATGGACGGGTGCTGTGCTTGATAAAAAATCCACAGCCCGTAATGCCGTTTTTTATGGAGATAAAGCTATTGACCGCAGCCCCTGCGGCACCGGCACCAGTGCCCGTATGGCACAATGGTATGCAAAAGGCAAATTAAAAAAGGGTGATGATTTTATACATGAAAGTATTATTGGCAGCAAATTTATTGGCCGCATAGAAGAAGAAACCAGTGTCAACAATATTGCCGCCATTAAACCCAGCATTGAAGGCTGGGCAAAAATTTATGGACATAATACCATTACTATTGATACTGACGATGATCCCTATGCGTTGGGGTTTCAGGTTATTTGATATTTGCGCCGTACATTCGTTTTCTCAAGCGTTCAAGCTTTACGGAAAAATCAGTTCAAACAATTTTTGAAGAAAAACTGCTATTCCCAACATGGATGTATCTATTATAGGTGGTGGTGTAATTGGTTTAACCAGTGCCTACTACTTAAACAAGGCTGGTATAAATGTAACCGTAATAGACAGTGGAGATATTACCAACAACTGTTCGTTTGGCAACATGGGTTATATATCACCCAGCCACTTTACACCACTGGCAAGCCCTGGTATTATTTCGCAAGGTTTAAAATGGATGCTCAGTCCATCATCTCCCTTTTACATAAAACCACGTTTAAATACCGATTTAATTGAGTGGGGTATAAAATTTTGGAAAAGCAGCAATGCTGCCACCGTTGAAAAAAACACACCGCACC
>JAGVCC010000259.1 GCA_020059395.1 Chitinophagales bacterium
CCGTGGTCAATATGCGTTACATAATCTCCGGGTTGTAACTCTCTTAAAGTTTTTAAAGTAAGCGCTTTGTTTTTACTGAAAGCCTGTTTTACTTTATACTTATGATAGCGCTGAAAAATCTGATGGTCAGTATAACACACCACTTTTAAATCATCATCAATAAAACCTTCGTGTATAGAAGTAGGTACGGGAATAACGTTTATCTCCGCTTTTAAATCGGTGAAGATGACATGGAGCCTTTCTAACTGTTTAGGATTATCGGCAAATAAATAAATGTTGTACTTCTTTGCTTCGTATTCCTTCAGGTTTTTTATCAGCAGGTCGAAGTTGCGGTTAAAGGCGGGCTGCTCTTTAATGGCCCCCACTATCTCTCCGCCAGTTGGCGGAGGAGGAAATGGAGAAGATGTTAGCGAAGAACGGAAGTAAGATTTGTTTCCAATCTCAATAATATGCCGCAGTTTTATTTGCTCTTCAATTAAAGTGGCTTTTACAAAATCATCTGCAGTAAAATCTTTTATGTTGCTGTCTTCATCAGCTTCTTCATTATGCGGCTTGCTTCCAAACTCCGAATTCCAAATTCCAAAATCCTCCTCTTGCTGTTCAATTTTTTCTTTAATAAATGTCCAGTCTTCTGTCCATACAACTGTATTGTCTGGTAAAAACTCAAACAGCGGTACTTTTTCACCGGTATCAAACTGAGTTTCTACATTGGGAATAATGGTAACCGAAAGCAGCTTGCGTTCGCTCAGCTGTGTTTCCGGATCAAAAATGCGGATGCTGTCCACATCATTACCAAACAATTCTATGCGGTAAGGTTTCTCGTTACCAAAACTGTAAATATCTAAAATGCCGCCACGTATGGCAAACTGTCCGGGCTCGTACACAAAATCGGTACGTTCAAAACCATGATCAACAAATTTTGAAAGCACCGTATTTACATCCAGCACATCACCTTGTTTTATTGCAATAATATTATCGCTAAGGGTTTTTGGCAATACTACTTTTTCAAATAGTGCTTCGGCATACGTAATAATAATATTGCGGTTGCCGCCACCCGCCAGCTTTGTAAGCGCTTCGGTACGCAGCATTACATGGCTGCTGTTTAGCAGGCGGTAGTTTTTTTTATTTTTAAAAGAGGATGGAAAATAAAACAGGTTTAAGGCACTGGTTAAATTTTCGAGTGTATTGTGGAAATAGGCAGCTTCTTCAGCATCTCTTAAAATAATAATGTGGTTAAGCTGTGCACAGGCCGGGTTGTTATAAATACTGGTAACAATAAAGGGAGCTGCACTACCATGAAGGCCTGAGAGATGAATTTGCTTCGGTTTACTCAAAGTGATTCCATCCGCTATTTTAAAACAGCGGGGGTCATTAGCGTAAGTCTGCAACAGCACATCCAGATTCATCGGGCGCAAATATACGAAAGCATGCATGCAAAAATATTATTAGCTGCAAAGCTTGCATTTACCAACCGCTCATATTATATTTAATCACAAAAATTAACCACTAAAACATTACAACATGCGAAGCCTTGGATTCTTGCTGATTATTATGGGCCTTGGGTCTTTTATTTTACACTCTATGGATATGGAGTTTAAATTATTACAATGGGTGGACAATTGGGGGCCTGATACCGGAAATATAATACGGATTGTTGCAGCGGTATTGGGTGGCGTACTTGTTTTTTTAAGCATGAGGAAAAAAAGCGGGGAGCAAAGTCAGGATACGCCGCAATAACAACAATGTAAAAAACAATCCCCCGGTTTTGCCGGGGCATTGTTTTTTAAAAACTTGCCAGTTAGTGTGAGTCTGCAACAGCAAATCCGGATTCATTGATGGAGCAATGATAAGGGAGAAGAGATGTTAGTGAAAATATAAACTGGCTTTTTGATTGATAATGCTTTTGACATCATCCCATGACCTTTTTTTCAGGCATACTGGATCTTCACTTTCTTCTGCCTCCTCAAAATATATAATCGCATTTGGTATCGAAATAAGCAATTGCTGAGACGGATATTTTTTTTTATGAAAACTCATAATATCGGCTAAAGAATAATAATGAAGAATTTCTGCCAAATCCCAAAAGTCCTTTTTTTTAGCCCTTCCCAGTACTGCCTGAATTTTCATTGCTGCAATATCTTTATCTGTATAGAGTCTTATATTATCTGCAACAATAGTTTCTGTGATTTGTGGAAACTTGTAATTTACAAAGTCAACTTTAATGGAATCAATAAAGCAAAATACTCCAACAGAGGATTCTTTTTCCTCATACACAAAACGGCTGCCAAAGTGGGCTGTTAAAAAATCTACAGTTTGCCTGTAAGAAAATTTTTCTGTGGTGAATAAATCTAAATCAATTGAAATTCTATGTCCGTATTGAAGGGATAGTGCTGTGCCACCAACTAAATTAAAATGCTTTAGTTCCTCCAAAGACATTAATTCCTTTAGTAAGGATAAAGTTCCGGGTTCGACTGTCTGAGTTTGTAGCATCTAAAATCTATTAATGGTTTATCTAAAATTGCACTGGCTAAATAAACTTTTCGTATAGGGAGAAATTTTGCATTAAGTAAAACAGTAGAAAGTTTCTCATCTCCATAAAACCGCCTGCACATGCGTATATCTTCCACATCGCCTCTTTCAAAAACACGTTCAATAATAAAAGAAGCTTTTTTGTCAAAGTCTAATTTTTCAGCATCCACATCCCAGAAAATGCGTTTGTTGTCGTATGGTTTGGTGGGCTTTTGCATAATGTCATACAAATTTAGCAAAGTGAAGTTTATACCAATCTTTCGATTTTAAATTGTTTACTATTGGTTCACCTTCTTTTTTGTATTTATTTATAAGGAACGCCTCTTCGGCACCACAAATAGAAACCATTTCGGAATTTAAAATTTTTTTCTTTTGTGAGTTTCTGTAATAAATTTTTATTTCGTAACCCTTATCTAATATGTCTTTATAAATTTTTGCAACTTTATCTCCCCTTCCTTTTTGCCCATTGTATCCACTTAACTGCCCATCTATTCTCTCTTTTATAACCTTTGTTGTCATTCCAATATAAACAATATAAGATTTTTTTGTTTTTTGGGCTATTAATAAATAAACATTGCCAGATATTTTAGGGTTATTTTTCTTACAGTTTAAGAATCCATTTTTCTTTATTTCAAATTTTCCTTTATCATTAATATCAACTAATCCAAATTCGGATAATTTAAAATCACTTATTAATTCATTGACGGATTTCATCTTTTTGTTATAAAATTATGAATTTTTAAACCCCTCACTCACCACCAACTCCTTACTGCCCGGCTTATAAGTATAAAAACCTTCGCTACTCTTTACACCCAGCTTGCCGGCAGTAACCATATTTACCAATAATGGGCAGGGTGCATATTTAGGATTGCCGAAACCGTCGTGTAAAACTTTTAAAATGCTCAGGCAAGTATCCAGCCCAATAAAATCTGCCAGTTGCAAAGGGCCCATTGGGTGCGCCATACCCAATTTCATTACGGTATCAATTTCTGCAACACCGGCAACGCCTTCAAATAAAGTGGAGATGGCTTCATTAATCATAGGCATTAAAATACGGTTGGCTACAAAGCCGGGGTAATCGTTTACCACACAAGGTATTTTGCCC
>JAGVCC010000461.1 GCA_020059395.1 Chitinophagales bacterium
CAGAACCGATGCTGACAGTTTTAAAGCACATGTGGATGCAACCAATGGAAAAGTAATAATTGTAGGTGGTGGTTTATTAGGAATAGAATTAGCAGCATCCCTTCGTGAAGTGGGTGTGGAGGTAACCATCATTCAGCGTATCTCCCGTTTAATGGACAGGCAGTTGGATCCACTCGGCAGCCAGCTATTACATGAAGAATTAACCAGCAAAGGCATTGAAATTTTTTACAACGATGAGATAGACCGCTTCATTGGCGAAAAAGAAATTACTGGTGTTCGCTTAAAAAGCGGTTTGTTGATTAATTGTCAGGCATTGGTAATTGCCATTGGTACAGTGCCCAATATTGAAGTGGTGAAAGCCGCAGGCATTGAATGTAAACGTGGCGTGGTGGTGGATGAATATTTACGTACCAGCGAAGAAAATATTTTTGCCATTGGTGAGATTGCGGAATTTAAAGGTTTTTTGTACGGCATTACTGCAGCAGCGGAGCAGCAGGCAGAAATTGTTGCCCGTTTTTTATGCGGTGATATTGCTAAGTATTACCAGGGCAGTTTGCTTATGAATATTTTAAAAATGCACGGCACCGATTTGTGTTCATTAGGTTTAGCAGAAGCACCCTCAAACGACCCTGCATATGAAGAAATTGTTTTTATAGATAAAGCAAAGCGTTACTATAAAAAATGTATTGTGCATAATGATAAACTGGTGGGTGCTATTTTAATTGGAGATAAGAGTGAGTTTTTAGAATTTCGCAACCTGATTGAAAATAAAATGGAGCTGAGCGAAAAACGGCTGCAATTATTACGCAGCGGAAAAACGGCGGAGCCTGTAATTGGTAAAATTGTTTGCAGCTGTAATAATGTAGGTGAAGGCAATTTGATTAATAAAATAAAAGACGGCTGCAAAGACCATTTACAACTGTGCCAGCTTACCGGCGCCGGTATGGGCTGCGGCAGTTGCCGGCCAGAGGTGAAAGCAATTTTAGATGCACAGGTAAATGTGCTTAAAAAAGAAGCGGCTGTTGAAACAGTATAAATTAAATTTGCCTGCAAGACCTATAAGGTTTTTAAAACCTTATAGGTCTTGCAAAACAATTGAACAATGAACGAAGCCTTTGCTATAAAACGAACCACCACTGCCCATGCAGATTTTCAATTACTGGTAACAAACCTTGATAACGAGTTGTGGAATGAATTAAAAGAAGACCAGGCCACCTACGACCAGTATAATAAAGTACCCGATATTAAAACAGCCGTTGTTTTATACGATGCCGATACTCCTGTTGCCATTGGCTGTTTTAAGGCTCATGATGATACTGCTGTTGAAATAAAGCGAATGTTTGTGGGAAAAGCTTATCGTGGTAAAGGGTGCTCCAAACAAATATTAGTTGAACTGGAAAAATGGGCAACAGAAGAAGGCTACAGCCATGCAGTATTGGAAACCAGTATTCATTTTAATACAGCCCGTACTTTATATACAAATGCAGGGTACAAAATTATTCCAAACTATGGCCAGTATGCAGGTTTGAAAGAAAGTGTATGCATGAGAAAGGATTTACGCAAAGCATCGGAATTTAAAAGCCTTAGTGGTATTGAGTATTTTGACTTTGAGGAAGATTTTGTAGAAGAGAATGTACGCTGCATACCGATGATTGTGCGTTTTAAAATGGATGCAGCCGGTATAAAATTAAAACTGGCAGAGTGGAGTAAATTTAAAGTAGATGAACGAATTGCATTAGCTGTAAACCCAGCCACAACAAACGAAGAAGCTGCTCAATACAATCAATATCTTTCCGGTCTTATAAAAAAATATACAGCAGCCGAAGCTACTGTATTAGCATTAGAAGCACAGCCGGCGTGGAGTTTATTAAATACCATTCCACCAATGTTACAGGAAAAAGCAAATGAATGCGGCTGTACAATAAGTATTACCCAATGGCAGCAGCTAACCAATCTACAGCGCTTTACTTTAGTAAAACTCTGCAGGCCGGGGCATGAAAATAAAAATTTCCCCAAAGCAATGAAGGAGTTTGGGCTAATTAATCAGCAGTAATTTTATAATTATGAAATTGAAGTAAAAGAGATTACTTTCAGCATCATAAATAACATACCAATGTCAAATACAGTATTTATCAATTTCAAAGGCGGTATAATTTCTCCAGGTAACCTGCATAATATTATGACGGCAGCACAAACCATTAAAGTGCTGAATGTACGTTTTGGTTTGCGCCAGCAATTGCTGGTGGATATGGAAGCCTACAGTGTTGCTGTGTTTACAAAAGAAATGGATAAGCTCAATATTCAGTACGAAGTGGATACAGCTAATTACCCAAACATCATCAGCTCTTATCCGGCAGAAGATATTTTTATCCGTAACACCTGGTTAAGCGAAGGTGTGTATAAAGACGTGCTGGAGTCTATTGATTATGCCCCAACAATTAAAGTAAACATCTGCGACAGTAACCAAAGTTTTACACCGCTGCTTACTGGCAATATTAACTGGGTGGCATCGCTGTCTTCATCGCATTACTGGCATTTAATCATCCGGTTTCCTAAAACAAATGTTATTTACGAGTGGAATCAGCTTTGTTATACTAACGATATAAGCAAAGTAACAAAAGCAGTGGAGCAGGTAATAATAAGCAATGCTGAAAAATTTATTGATAACAAAGAAGCAGATGGAGATTTATTATTCAGTATGTTAAATGCAGAAGATATTATTGTAAAACCACGTGAACAAAAAGCAATATTGCCGCCATTTAATTTACCTTATTACGAAGGGTTAAACCGTTACGATAATAAATATTGGCTGGGCATTTACCGCAGGGATGAATTGTTTAGTGTGGCTTTTCTTAAAAAATTAAGCAAGCTTTGTCTGGACACACGTATTGGACAAATCTGCTGTACCTCCTGGAAAAGCATTATGATAAAAGGCATTGAAGAAAAAGATAAGGCCGCCTGGAATTTATTGCTCGAAGAGTTTCAGATAAATATGCGCCATGCTGCTAATGAATTAAATTTTCAGGTAGAAGATCATTCGGATGAAGG
>JAGVCC010000237.1 GCA_020059395.1 Chitinophagales bacterium
AACAGGAAATTATTATACTCACCTGACCGGTTACAAGTACATAGTTGTGAAATTTTTTTAGTGGCCAGGTTGCCATAAAATAACTTGATATAACTAACAATAGGAACATAGCTGCCTTTGAAAATTGTTTTAATTTTTTGCTGCCATGTAAATAAAAAAGAAAAAGATAAAATAGATATTCTATAGGGATTGAGAAATTATAAAGAATAATATTTGCATAAGGTACACTATGAAAATAATTTCCAATAAGCTCAATACATAAAATAAAAGCTAAAAAAAAAGGCAGCCAGCGAAAACTACCTTTTTTAATATACTTCCAGCACACAATACTAATAGTTAATGCTGTAAATTCTGCAATATGATTTTGAGTTATTGTCATCATTCATCTCCGCAGCGGCTTGGGCATAATTCACCATGGTTTAATGCATTTATGAATGACTTGGCTTCTTTTCTTTTCTTCCATTGCATTTCTTTCAAACCAATTAGTTTATTCAATATTTTCCAATTATCTACGCCGTTTACAACCGGTACAAAAATAAATGTACTCTGATTTCTTGCTGTTTTTCCTAACGGTGGATTAGATTCATTTCCTAAGTAAGCTGCAGTTTTAATGTTAATGCCTTCAATACTACCTCCAGAAAGGTCAATAGCCTTTGCCATTGCATTAACAACACAAGAGTCAATCCATACCCCTTTTGAAAGTATTTTATTTGTAGTGTCTGAAGTAGACGCCCTTTGATAGTAAAGGCTTTTAAAAACAGCTATTTCATTAGTTGCACTCGGCGCAAATGGCTTGATATAATTGCGGGTAACAGCGCAAGAGGGCAATGGAATAAGGATGCTTGTTCTGTCATTGTGTTGAGTACTACCGCTAACAGTAGATCTTTGTGTTGGATAAAAATACAGCGCAGTTTTGTTTTGATAGGGCCGTTTAGGATAACTTGTAGGATTATTAATTGTTGCAGCAGCAAAATGGATTCTTATACCATCATATCTTTGCTCGCTTTGTAAAAATGTAGCTATGGCTCTAATGGTGCAAGCATCCACGTAATAATTTCTTTCTAAAGCATTTATTCTTTCATTATCGCTATCTAAACCATAAATTTCGTCAAATTTATCTGTCATTAGCCTGGCATTTGTTTCACTTATTATAAAGTTCGCCATACCCCCAGCACTTACGCAATGCTCATCTAAATAATCAGATAAGAGTTGTGCTTTTCGTGTAAGAACATCTGTAGTGTCAGACTTGCTAATTTTTTCATATAGTCCAGAGCTGTCATTTAAAGTTGTATTCTTGCCTCTTCCAGACTCATTACAGGACAAGATGATTGCTGCTATAAAAAAAAATACAAGAAAACTAATTTTTTCATTTTTCATAAAAATAACTTTTAAGGTTTAAAATTTTATTAGGTACCGCTAAAGTCTACAATCCCCTCCACATATGCAATAGCCCTTACACCTTTTATTTACCGTTTTTTCACCTATTTTAATTATATAATAAAGTGAGTATATTTATTGCTGAAATAAATACTTCATGGAGTGTTTTATTTATTAAATTTTTAAACCTTAACTAATGGCAAAGCAAATAAAAAAAGCAGCCAAAAAAACTGCACCCAAAAAAGTAATAAAGAAAGTTGTAAAAAAAGCAGCGCAAAAAACACCACCTCCCAAAAATCCCAAACCAAAGCGCAGGGTTAAAAAAGGCGGCGGAGGAAATGGTGCTGCCCGTGGCTTTTCAATAACCGGAGTTGTGGTGCTTACAGTAACTTTTAGGGATGCGGCAGCAGGCAACAGCAATATAACAGCCACTTTTAACGGAGAAGAAAGCAGCCGTACCTCAAGCGGTATAATTACTTTTAGTGGTGTTGGCAGGGGCGATGTAATTGGTATTGATGGCTCAAGTCCTGGCTCAACTAAGATTGAAATTAACGTAACAGCCGCTCCTCAGGAAATGAACTTCGAGGGTAATTTCAACGACAATTTTGTTATTGAGTAACTTATTGTAAAACCTTTTTTTATGAAAAAAAATTACAAACCTTATCTGTTTACATTATTGCTGCTCATATCAGGTATTAGCAGTATTAAAGCGCAGGAAGATGAAGGTATATCAGCAGCAGCCCCCATTTTTACTGCAGATTCCCTCCGCAGCGGAAACAGCAAAGATGTACTTACCAGTTTCTTTCAGCTTGCTTTAGATAACCTTACGGGAAAAAATAAAGAGCTTAATTTTCAGTCCAACCCCTTTGCTGTAATGCTGCGCAGCAATCCAAAGCTGAATATTGATCATTATTATTCTAAATACACTCCATTGCGTAAACTAAACTTTGGGTTTGGTATTAAACTGGATACATCCTACAGATTTAACGGATTTTCTTCTGGTATAAAATATGCAATTATTGATGAGAGAGACCATACCACCAGCAAACTTTTTGCCACCAGGTTGAGGATTAATGGATTTGCAGAAGAGCGAAAAACTCTAAATGCAGGGCTGCGAAATTTCGCCATACAGCGGTACAGCGCCAGTGCAAAAACAGATGCAGATTTTAAAGCACAAAAAGATTTTCTTGCTATAGCTTCTAAATTCTTTAACCAGCAAATTGCCTATAATTCACTCGACAGTGAATTTAAAAAAATAGCTGACTCTATAATAAACAAAGCAGAGCTTACACAGATTGAAAAATTTTTGAAAGACAATCCGGCCTCCAGTCTTCGGTCAAATGATATAGCTGTTTACGATGCATTGCGTGACTCTATTAAGCAATGTGCTCTATGGACAATAGGCATCAGCGATACTACCTACACCAACCAGTTTGCTTTTTCTAATGTGGTCCTCAGCACAGAATTTTCAAAAGGTGTTTTTGCACCACAGGCAGGTGCCAATAATATTGAACTGAACATAAAAGCCCACGGTAATTTTTTAAAAGATACACTTAAGGCAGGCAATAATTTAAAGCGGATAATTTTTGATGCCGAAGCGGGGCTTAACTGGGTGGTGAGAGATAAACTCAACCAAAAATCATGGTTTGAGTTGATGTTGAGTGCCACCTATTACCGTAACCTTACCAACCTTTATCAAAACGAAGAGCGCAGCCGCCTTACAGTAAATGGCACGGCAAGGGTGCGTTTGTTTGATGATATATGGGTACCGTTAGAAATAAAGTACGATCCCGTAAATGGCAATGTATTCGGCTTAATAAATGTAAAATTAAATTTTACTGCTTTAAGCAATATGGCAAAAGCTGCAGTGAAGTAAACTATAAATTTTTTAAAAATTGTTATGGCAAAAACCAGTAAAAAAAGCCAGCTTTATTTTGCCTGGTGGCCTAATTTGGATGCAAACCTGCCAATTATTGCTGCTATGATTGGTTTTGTTTATGCCATTCTTTTGCTTTATCCCAAACATGGCGGGCAGCAAACCTATCACCAGTTGCAATTGCAAAACAAGCGCTTGCTGGTGCAAACTGTAATTAACAACCGTATTAATTTATTGGAGGGTAAAGCAAATGAACTGCAGCAGCGCCGTCCGGCGGCTGCCCCGGTTAATACAACTGATGCTGAACAAAAAAATACAGCCGAATCTATTAAAAAATGGAGCGATAGCCTTAAAGCTATTGAGCAGGTAAAAAGTAATGCTGTAACAGAACTGCACCGCCTTAATCATAACAATGCGGATACAGGGCTTACTTACTTTACTCGTTATTTTTCTGTTGACAGAACTGTTTTTTTACAAGCCATAAAAGCCTTTACTAAAAATGATACAGTAATACAATTACCAGTTACCCTGTATGACAGCTGCCCAATTATAAGCAGTGCGCCATTTTTTTATAAAGATGTACTAAAAATAAAAAAGCAACCCCAGCAATTAACTGAATGGGCTGATAGTAATAGCTCGTTTGGTTTGTGGTATGTATTTTCAATTGCCCAAATGTGCATGTGGTTTTTAATTGCCGTATTGGTGGTGGGTATTGTACGCAGCACCAACAGTATTGAGCCGGCACTTTCGTTTAATTTAAAAAATGCAGCTTTTTTTTCTATGCTGCCTTTTACGGTAATTATTTTATTTGTTTGGCTGTTGTATTATAAACTTATAGATGGGTATGTAATTGACGATTCATTTTTTATGGATGCATTTAACAGCAGCATGATGTGCTACAGCATTATTGGTTATGTAGCTGCTTTAATTTGCTTTAGCAGTTATTTGTTTTTAAGTAATAAGCTGGAGCTGCTTAATTATAATGCACAGACAAGTAATTTTACCATTACAAACAACCAAAAACTGGCCGACGATTATACCAAACTTTCAAAAGCATTTGATAACAGTTTTTTATTAAGCGCTGTTATACTCAGTGTGTTTGTATTATGGATGGCCGTTCTTTTTAATGGCGTTAATAATACAGAAGTGATGCAGTTTTACCATAAACTTTCTGGCAGGCAGTTGCTTAACCCCAATTTTGTGTACCTAATTGCCATATTGCACAGTTTATTATTGCTTATTTTTTATGTGCCTGTAAGGCTGCGCTTTAATGCACTGGAAATAAAACAGCAAAATGCCAATGCAGCCAATGCTGTGCCCGGAAATAAAAAATATTTTTCTGCCATTTGGGAAAGTATTGGCACTGTGCTGGTAACAGCATCGCCTTTAATTGTTACAGTGGTAGAGAAATTGGTAAGCAGTTTTTTAAATAAGTAACTTCACACCTTTACTTCCTCATTTATTAACCCATACTGTACCTACATCAGCTTATCTATCTGTCGGTACTGGTACATTTGTTTTGTAAAAAATTTTACTTTTCCAGCCTAAACCGGCTTAGGCCATACTGCTTAAGCTCTGCCATATTTTTATTGTATAAAATAGTAAATACTTCACTTACACCAAGTATTATTTGTTCCGTATCCGGATTGCCGCCTTTTTCAATGTAATCCCTTGTGGTTAATTCGCCGCATATACGTTCTAGATAACAGTCTTTGGCATATGTTTCAATTAACTTGCTGCAGTGTTTTTCCATTTCAATGCTATGTGTAAATACATTATCATTATGCCCGTCAACTTCAAGCAGGTGGCTGTGTGGAATAAGCGGCAGCAGTGCTTTATTTATTATACGCAAAGCGCTGTTAACGGTTTGCATGTGTGGATATTTATAACCTGTGCTATGCTCCCCGCTGCTGTCAAATACAAACTGGGCCACATAAGCCATTTTTGCCAATTCTTCCAGTTCTTCTTCATTAGCTTCTATTATTAACTGCATATAGTTTTTTATTTTTAATTGCATTCAATAATTTTTATCTCCTCCTCCGTTAACCCATACAGCTCATACACCAGTTTATCTATCTGCCTGTTTATACTGCTGCAGTTATTGTATGGGTTACTTAATAACTCCCCAGTTATTTTTAAAATAACTTACTTCATGCAGCTTATTGCCTAAAAAAATAGCTCCTTCCCGCATACGTATGTTTACACGATAGGTTTTGCCGCTGTTAATTTCCAGAATAGCTTTTTCATGCACTTTTTGCTCCATAATAATACGGGGCAGTATTAAAAAATTATACTGGTTTTCGCCTTTTAGTACAAATACATAAAATACATTACCACCATGGTCTTTTTCAAAAGATACCTTGCGTACATCAAAAACATAACTGTTGTATTGATTTAAGTTGGATGTTTTAACCTGGATGCTGAAAAGTTTATTGTCTTTTGTGGCTGTTATATCCATACCCACATCTACGCTCATAATGCTGGCATTATAACCACGAAACAGTAATTCGCTGCACACAAGGTGCTCACCTGCCTTGCCAACAAACCCGGTTTCAATCTTTATTTTCTCTTCTTCTTCTTTTTCAGCTTCTATCTCTTTCAGCCGCTTTTTTTCAGGCAGGGCTTCTTTTTTTTGGTTTATTGCATAGGTAGATGGACCGGTTTTTATAAAATCTGAAGCTTTACCTTTTTTACGCATATCTAAAATAATTTGCGTATTCATACTGTTTTCAGGTGTGGCGCCATCGGTTTCCAGGATACCTTTTTCCAAAGCAAGCCGGGTAATTTCTTTACTGTGCAGGGGTTGTTTTGCTCCCTTTAAAATTTCTATTGCAGCATTGCGGAATTTATTCATCTTAACTCAGTTTTATTTCTTCTTCCTGCTTTTCTT
>JAGVCC010000078.1 GCA_020059395.1 Chitinophagales bacterium
ATTAAATAATTTACAACAGCAACCAACCACACATGAAAGTATTTATTGTTAGCCTGCTGCTGTACATGCCTGTTTACTGCTTTGCACAAAAAGGAATGCATGCTTATGGTAAAATTGATAAAGCAGATTTACAAAGTAAAGACTGCAGCTATGACAAAGGTGCTGAAGCAGAAATACTTATTGACTGGGGCAACACTTATTACAACCGGGGCACACAGGGCAAAGCAGTTTTTAAAACCATTTTTGAAAAACGGCGGCGCATTAAAATATATACCGAAAAAGGCCTGACACAGGCGGCTGTGAAAATTCAGTTTTACAGCCATAGTAACGAAGAGCAAATTTTAAGAATTAATGCCTGTACTTACAATCTGGATGCTGCTGGCAACATACAGCGTACGGAAGTAAGTAAAAATGGCGTGTACACTAAAAGGCTTAATAATTATTTTTCTGAGCTAATAATTGCTTTTCCGGCGGTTAAACCAGGCAGCGTAATAGAATACAAATACATGATGGAAAGAGAAACCATGGGGCAATTGCCGCATTGGTATTTTCAGGGTGTAATACCTGTGCGTTACAGCCATTATCAGTTAACCATACCACAAGTGTTTCGTTTTAATGTGCAGCCATCTGTAATTGACCCTATTGAAAAAAAACAGGAAGTTATAAACGAACGCATTGCCTTAAACAATGGCTTTTTTGAAACACAATCATTACGCAGCAATTATATAATGCGTAAACTGCCCGGCATAAAAGAAGAGCCTTTTATAAGCACCCCCAAAGACTACATGCAGCGGCTGGAGTTTCAGCTATCTCAAATAGATTACGGCAATGGTAACATAGAAGATTTAAGAACCAGCTGGAGCGATGTAATGGAAAGCCTTGCCACCGATGATAATTTTGGCAGGCAGCTTGAAAAAGAAATTATTGGTTTAAACCCGGTAGTAAAAGAAGCACAAAAAATTACAGGCACTGAAGCTCAGATAAAATTTTTGTACAATTATCTCCGTCATAATTTTACCTGGAATACTGAAGAAAGTATTTACACCAGCAAGAATTTATCTAAAATATGGGATGCCAAAACCGGCAACAGTGCAGATATAAATCTGCTGCTGCTAAGGCTGCTTACAGCATCAGGTATAGAGGCTCATCCTGTTTTATTCAGTACAAGAGATAATGGACTGGTGAACCCAGGCTTTCCTTTTTTGCAGCAATTTAATACGGTAATGGTGTATGCTACTGCACAAACAGACTCTTTTATTTTAGATGCCACTGATAAAATTGCCGGGTATAAGTTGACACCACATAAAATAACCAATAACCAGGGTTTTGTTGCAACAGGAGAAAACGGAAAATGGATTACGGCTTTGCCCGGTAAAAGCAAACATAAAATTATTACAGCTATAAGCGGGGAGATTGATGGCACCGGAAATATAAAAGGCGATGCGCTGATAAATTGTTTTGATTACGCAAAAAAACAGCGTGTTGAAAAATGGCATGAAAGCAACGAAGCATTTAAATCCGATTACTTTTATACCAATAATATGGGCTATAAAACATTTGATATTACAATAAACAATGCAGAAAACGACAGCCTGCCGCTAGAACAAAAAATAAAATTTGCAGGTGCGCTTAATGGCAGCGGCAATTACAGGTATTTTACAGTAAACATGTTTACAGGTCTTGACAAAAACCCGTTTATTGCATCCGAAAGAGCTACCGACATTGACTTTGGCTGCAACCAAGAGTATGTAATTTTTGGCAATTACAATATTGCCCCTGAGTATAGTTTTGACGAACTGCCCAGCAATGTTACCATTATTATGCCCGATACTAGTATTATCTTCTCCCGTTCGGTACAGCAAACAGATAATATACTTAACATTCGCATAGCCGTTGACTTTAAACAGCCGTTTTACTCCGCCAATATTTACCCTGAGTTTGCTGCATTTTATAAAAAAATGTTTGCGTTGCTAATTGAGCAAATTGTAATTAAAAAGAAAAAACAGGCATAAGCTCACCAGCTGCTTTGTAAACTGGTAGTTAAAAATTTAATGGTATTAACTGCTCTTTAAAATTCAGGTTATCTTCAAAGCATGAAGCACAAATCGAAACTCAGTTTTATTGCCTTTGCCTTTTTAATTTTTACCGCAGTTGCTGCCACTATACATAGTCAAGACAACTATAAAAACTTAAAAATTTTACCTAAAGATATTTCTACCCAAAAACTTGACAGTATTATGGGAGCATACAGTAAAGCATTAAATGTGTCGTGCAGTTTTTGCCACACACCCGCAAACGACAGCACTGCTTTAAACACTACGGATAAACCTTTGGACTTTGCTGCAGACAACAGCATGAAAGAAAATGCACGGCGCATGATGGAACTCACCATGCACATTAACCAAAAATATTTTTATTTTGACAGTGCTGTAAAACCCATTTACTTAAATGTGGTACATTGTAATACCTGCCACAGAGGAAATCCCTATCCTGTGCATGAGTAA
>JAGVCC010000020.1 GCA_020059395.1 Chitinophagales bacterium
ACAAACTGTATGGCTCAAATCAACTTTGGTGGCACCTGCACTGAGAAAGATTTGTGTACTATTTCGGGGTTGCATTACATTCATCTGTATAACTTTGCGTAGCATTACAGCCCTTTACTTGTAACTATTTGAACACATCACATCATACTCAATTAATAAAGTCATTTGCCCAGCAACTGGGTTTTAATTATTGCGGCATGGCCAAAGCACAACCGCTTAATGAAGATGCCAAACGCCTGGAAGCATGGCTGAATAAAGGCTACAACGGCACTATGCAATACATGGCCAATAATTTTGATTTGCGTATTGACCCATGCAAATTAGTACCCGGCGCAAAATCTGTTATTACACTCTTGTTAAATTATTATCCTGATCAGGAGCAAAAAAATTTTGAAACAAAAATTTCTAAATACGCTTACGGCAACGATTATCATGAAGTGATTAAAAGTAAATTGAAGCACCTGCTTCAATCAATAAAAGAAAAGATTGGCGAAATAAATGGCCGTGGCTTTGTGGACAGTGCCCCCGTGCTGGAACGTACATGGGCGCAAAGAAGCGGTTTAGGTTGGGTAGGAAAAAACGGCAACCTTATTAATAAACAATCAGGTTCCTTTTTTTTTATTGCCACATTAATTGTTGATTTGGAACTGGAGTATGATAATCCGCTTGTAAAAGATTATTGTGGCAGTTGCACCAAATGTATTGACCACTGCCCCACCGAAGCCATTTTACCCAACAAAGTTGTTGACGGCAGTAAATGCATCAGTTACTTTACTATTGAGTTGAAAGATGCATTAATACCCGAAGCCATGAAAGGCAAATTTGACAATTGGATGTTTGGCTGTGATGTTTGCCAGGATGTATGCCCCTGGAACCGTTTTAGCAAACCCAACAATGAAACAGGTTTTACCCCGCTGCCACAAATACTCAACTTCTCCAATAACGACTGGGAAGAAATGACGGAAGAAAGTTTTAAAACCATTTTTAAAAACTCACCACTTAAAAGAACAAAATTTGCTGGCATAAAACGTAACCTTAAGTTTATACAGCCTTAAAACATAAAGCCCATATTAAATGCCAGCCTTGCATACTTAAATTTATATTGATGTGTTATAGGGTTTTCTACAAAAGGATTGTATGGGTCAACAGGCAGCGGATATTCGGTTGTGTAAATTGAATACGCTGCTTTTGTTATACCAGTGCTTATAAAAAAATTATGCCTTCCTATCATCCACTTAATACCAGCGCCGGCTTGTATGGTAAAACCGGGTTTTGCTTTGTTGTATTCATTCCTGTCTATACCTTCTAATTGTTCAATTGGTTTATTGGCAAATGCCAGACCGGGTTTTGCATAAAAAAATAAGCGGCGGCTTTTTACTATTATATCCTTTTCAAAATTGCCGTATAGCAGCAGGGCATCGTTATTGTCTTTAAAATTTACGAACCCCACTCCTGCACCTGCCAGTAAATCCTTCTTTATATAGCGGCCTGCAGCAATATACCCTGCAATACCTGAATAATCACTGTCGGCCCCTTTTAATAAACTTGTGCTTGCACTTAACCAGTATTTATCATACCACTTTTTCTTGGTTTGTGCTGTGCTTTCAATACAACTGCTAACAAGCACTATCAAAAAAAACAATTGCTTCATAAACGCAGATTTTGATTATTGCTTTACAACAGGAATTTTGCTCACTAAAACAGGCGCTGTTTTATTTGAAATATTATACTGGTACAATCCATCTGCAGCAATCAGTATAGCAATGGTATCATCCATAATAACATCAAATGCATTTATATTTTTAACAGCACCCAGTTGTGTTATATTATTGCTTTGTGCAGCATTGTACAATACAAAGCCTGCTTTACCATCGCATATACCCAACGTACCATTGTAAACACCCAAACCATAAGGATTTTGCATTGCATAACTTTTTATAAGCACGGGAGCAGATAAATTTGAAATATCAATAACATCCAGTTGATTAAAATCACCACCGCAAGGGCTGCCGCCACGTATGGTTACATAGGCGTTGTTATTTTCTGCCACAACAGGGTCGCAACCACGCCAGTGCTGCACTCCGCCAGTGTAAACGGGTTTTTCTGGATTAGCTACAGAAAAAATACGCATACCTGTTGGTGTACCTAACAACAAATTGTTTTTAAATGGATAAATAGTTTCCACCTCTCCAAATGCACTAACCGGTTCATGTGTTACAGGTGTTAAAGGATTGGCTACATTAATCACACTAATGCTAAAGCGGTTGGCTATGTACAAATAATCATTCAGCATTGCAAAGCGGCTTAATGAACCAGTCTGCCCGTTACCTCCATTTACTTTTACAGGCATTGCACTTGCAACTGTTGATTGTGAAGTTGTAAAAAAAACACCTCTTACTGTCCACCATGTTCTGTTTTCTGAACAATCTGCACTTTGCGGCAGTTCGCTTTTTTCAAAGGCTGTTATAATGCCTTTGGCACTGTCATCATAAAATCCATAATTATACTGCCGGTAAGGCAA
>JAGVCC010000122.1 GCA_020059395.1 Chitinophagales bacterium
GGTATCAGAAATAACGAAAACAATACTTCTTTCTAGTAAATTTCATTGCTTTTTTGGTGATTTGAAATTCTTCCGAACACCTGTGGTGGCACACGAAACGGTAGGTAAAATGTTTTGTATGCAACGAACCAAGGCCAATTATTTAGTGTGTTCTCGACAAATAAATTACACCCCCAAACTCCACCCATTTCTATAACTCCTTTTTACAAACTGGTTGGCTTCATCAAAATTGGTAATCTTCATATCGGCGCCGTTCCATAATAGTTTTATGCCTCTGCCGGGGTAAGTGTAGCTGCCGGGTTTGCCTGTTACTTCTTTGCGTACATCATAACTGCGTATGACCAGGTTGCCCATCAGCACCGTTTCCGTAAGCGGCCCTGCAATGCTAAAGGGGGAGCTTAATGCGGCGGCCTCTTTACTGTTGTAGCCGCCAATGCAGGCATCTACCCATTGTTTGTAATGCCCGCCTGCGCCGCCTGTAACCCTGGTAATTGTTTGCGGCACGGCCACTTCTTTATTTCTTGCAGCAGGTAATAATCTTGGGTTAAAGCCATAGGTGTCACACATCATTTTTCCTTTGGTGCCAATAAAAATTACGCCGTTGCCGCCATCACCCATTAATTCGTTGGGGCCTAGTTCTTCGGGGCGTTCGGGCTGTATGCCGCCATCCATCCAGTGCATGGTAAGCGATTTTTTTGCATTGTTTGCAGCAAATTTTAGTGTTACGGTACTAGATGCTGGCGCACATTCAGGAAAATATCCTCTGCGGAACGGGCCTGTATAAACCGAGCCCACACTGCAGGTAGCTTCTGTGGGGTAGCCCAAACCAAGTACCCGAAATGGCGCTTCCATTAAATGGCAGCCCATATCTCCCAATGCACCGGTGCCATAGTCCCACCAGCCCCGCCAGTTAAATGGAATTACATTGTCGGCATAACTTTTTTCTGGTGCCGTGCCCAGCCACAAATTATAATCAAGCTCTTTGGGTATTTCTGCTTTTTGTGTGGGCCATGCAATACCCTGCGGCCACACGGGGCGGTCAGTCCACACATATACGTCATACACTTCTCCAATAACACCGGCATTAAACCATTCCATCAGCTGCCTTACGCCATCGCCACTTGCACCCTGGTTGCCCATTTGTGTTACCACTTTATATTTTTCCGCAGCCTGCGTAAGCATTCTTGCTTCGTAAATATCATGCGTTAAAGGCTTTTGCACATACACATGCTTACCCAGCTGCATAGCCGCCATTGCCTGTACGGCATGGTTATGGTCTGGTGTGGAAACAGAAACCGCATCAAAGTGTTTATGTTCTTTCTCCAGCATTTCCCGGTAGTCTTTATAAAATTTTGCTTTGGGAAAACGTTCCCTGGTTTTGGCGGCCTGCCTTTCATCCACGTCGCACAAAAAAGCAATATCTGCACGGCCGCTTTTAAAAAATTCATTAATGTCGCTTTCTCCTTTGCCGCCTGCGCCTATACCTGCCACCGTTAGTCTGTCGCTTGGTGCCACAAAACCTTTACCGCCTAAAACATGGCGTGGCAATAAATAAAAGCCTGCTGTGGCTGCAATAGTGCTTTTTAAAAAACTTCTTCTGCTTTTACCTGTGTTTTTGTTTTTATTGGATGATTTCATAATACAAAGCTTTAATAAAGGTTTATTTTAAATTTTAAATTACATCATTTAGCAATCATTAACAATTTTCAAAATAAACATATAGTTGTAAAATCTTGATTTAGTTACTTACTTTTACAAAAAATATCTGTATGAAACTTTTCGTTGCTGGCTTGCCGTATGATTTGGACGATGCGGAACTGGAAGAGATTTTTGAAAAATTTGGAACAGTTGCATCTGCCAGAGTAACTATGGATAAAGAAACTGGTAAAAGCCGTGGATTTGGTTTTGTTGATATGCCCATTGCTGAAGAAGCAAAGGATGCTATGGAAAGCCTTAATGAAATATCGCTGGGTAAAAAAATGCTGGTTATTAAAGAGGCAGAGCAGCGCAGTGGCCCGCCATCTGGCGGTGGCGGAAGGCCGGGCGGCGGCAGGCCCGGTGGTGGAGGATTTAATGACAACCGTGGCGGTGGTGGCGGTTTTAATAATAACCGTGGTGGCGGTGGTTTCAATAATGACAGGCGCCGTTATTAATAAATTTATTATACTTAATTTTCCGGCGCAAGCCGGATTTTTTTATTAATACATAAACTACATTTTAATGAGCGACGTACAGCTTACAAAAGCGGCCATACATACCGCTAAAGGAATTATTACATTGGAATTATATGATGATGATGCACCGGGCACTGTGGCTAATTTTAAAAAATTAATTACAGAAGGTTATTACAATGGCTTAACCTTTCACCGGGTGATACCTGATTTTGTAATACAGGGCGGTTGCCCTGTTGGCAATGGCAGCGGCGGGCCGGGATATACTATTGAATGTGAGCTAAAAGGAAAAAAGCAGTATCACGACAGAGGGGTTTTATCAATGGCACACCGTGGCAGAAATACCGGCGGCTCACAATTTTTTATTTGCCACAGCCGTACCAACACCAAACATTTAGATGGTAACCACACCTGCTTTGGAAAAGTAATTGATGGGCTGGATTTGATTGATAAGATTGAAGGAGGAGATGTAATGGAAAAAGTAGAACTGCTTTAATTTACCCGTAATAAAAAAATGGTTATGCTATTTAAAAAAATGATTGCAATAGTGCTTTGCTGTGTAACTGCATTTACGGCAGCAGGCCAAAAAAAAACAAACAGTTGTGGGTTTATTGTACCGCCAAAACCGCTGGTTGCAAAATTTCAAAGTGTATATGAGGCAAGCGGTATTGTAAAAGGTATGCTTGATACTATTAAGTGGAAAGAAAACTTTACACTGCGCCAGCAAAATGGCATTAACAATGCCTATGCCACCATAATACAAAATAAAAAATGGATTGTTTACGATAATGATTTTTTAGAAAATCTGGATAGTTATGCTGCAACTAAATGGGCATCTATAAGTGTGCTGGCACATGAAGTGGGTCATCATTATTACAACCATGTGGTAAGTGGCCAAGGCAGCACTATACCAAGAGAAATTGAGGCAGATGCTTTTTCCGGTTATGTAATGCAAAAGCTGGGGGCTTCGCTTGACCAATCTATTGCAGCCATGAAAACTATTGCTACAGATAAGGCAAGTGCCACACATCCTGCAAAGGCAGACAGACTGGCTTCTATTACAAAAGGCTGGAACCTGGCTA
>JAGVCC010000075.1 GCA_020059395.1 Chitinophagales bacterium
ATTGTAAGTTATAGTTGTTCCTGCCAGCGACATTATAACGCCATCTACTCTGCCATTTAAAAGATGTTTTACAATGCTTTCTTCTTTTGCAAAATCGTCATGCGTATTATAAATAAGGATATGATAATCTTTTTCCTGTGCTATTGATTCGGCACCGCTAATGGCCTGAATAAAAAAATTATTGGATAGTTCTGGTACTATTAAAGCAATGGTTTTACTTTTATTGTTTCGCATAAAGCCAGCGTAGGGGTTTGGGCTGTATCCCATTTGTTGCGCCATTTCTAAAACCCGTTTCTTGGTATCACTCCCAATTTCATAACTGTTTCGCAACGCTTTTGAAACGGTTGAGATAGACACATTGAGTGACTCTGATAATTTCTTCAGGTTAACTTTTGACATAAGGACTTTGTTTCTACAAAGTTCAGATAAATCCCTATAAATTTTCTTAATTATATTGTTTATTTACGAAAATTTAACTACAACGTTTTCGCAAATAAATACTACAAAAAAATATTTTTAGTGGTTGTACGCTGTATTTTGCACCCAATAAAAAAATTGCGATATGAAAAAAAGTTTCAAAAAAAATCTGCAAACTCTTCTCAGAGGGTTTTGTTTTTGCCTGTTTCTCCTGCTGACAGTTGCTGTTTCTGCACAAAACAAAACTGTAACAGGAACCGTAGTTAATAATGAAACGGGCGAACCTGTTACCAATGCTTCAGTTAAGGTAAAAGGTACTTCCAAAGGTGTAAATACCGATTCTAAAGGTGCATTTACATTAAATGTAACGGAAAATACCATTTTAGAAATCAGCAGTGTTGGTTTCAAACCTATTGAAGTACCTGTAGATTTTGCTACACCTATGCAGATAAAACTGACAGTGGCTAACCAACAATTAGCCGATGTTGTAGTGGTAGGCTATGGTACTAAAAAACGAAGCGACTTAACCGGTGCTGTTTCTTCAGTAGGTAAAGAACGGTTATCACAGTTGCCGGTAACCAATGCACTGCAAGCTATTCAGGGTAGTGTAACAGGCGTTACAATTACACAAAGTTCATCAGTGCCAGGCGCTTCATCCAGTGCATTGGTACGTGGCGCAGGTTCTTTAGCTGCTACTACCGAGCCATTTATTGTCGTGGATGGCGTTCCTTTTATCGGTGGTTCGTTAAATGATATTAATCCAAGTGATATTGCTTCTATAGATATATTAAAAGATGTTTCTTCTACAGCCGTGTATGGTACTAGAGGTGCTAATGGTGTTATTTTAATTACTACAAAAAAAGGCCGAACAGGAAAAGCCGCTATTACCTATAATGTATATGCTGGTACAGAAGGCATATCACATAAAGTAGAGCCGATGAATGGTGTTCAGTATGTACAAAAATTTGCAGATTGGAAAGCACAATCTGGCACTACTGGTACTGCTGTATTGCCAAATGCTTTTGAACAGGCCAACTTTGCTTCTAACACAACTACAAATTGGTTAGATATGGTTACCAGAAGTGGTAATATTCAAAATCATACACTAAGTATTAGTGGTGGCAGTAAAGATGTGAGGTATTATATTAGCGGCGATTATTTAAAGCAAAACGGGGTTGTTAAAGGCTATCAATTTAACAGGGCAAGCATTAGAAGTAGTGTTGATGCCACCATCACTTCTTTTTTAAATATGGGCTTAAACTTAGCATTAACCAGCAACAATTACGATGGCGGCAGGGCTAATCTTACTGCAGCAACACAAACCAGCCCTTATGGCACTTATAAAAATGCAGCAGGCGATTATGAAATTTTTCCAATGTTTGGTGAGCTGCTTTATACTAATCCATTACTTGGTTTAAATACCACACGTAATGAGCGTACAAAAAATATTGCCAGTAATATTTATGCAGAACTAAGCCCGGGTATTAAAGGTTTAAAGTTTAAAACAACTCTTGCAGTAAATTATGTACCTGCTCTTTTTCAAACTTATGTAGGCAGAAAAGCCAACAGCCCTATTGGTAATGCACAAATAGTAAATAGCGAAACCAATTATTGGTTGCTCGATAATTTATTAACGTATGAAAGAAACTTTGATAAGCACCGTTTAGATTTTACAGCGCTGTACAGTGTGGAAGAAACGAGGTTTAACAGAGACAGCACTTTTGCCGCAAACTTTATTAACGATGTAATTGAGTTCAATAATTTAAGTGCTGCTACCATAACAGCCGCTGGCTCGTTTAGCAGCAAACAAAACCGCTTGTCGCAAATGCTAAGGGTTAACTATGGTTACGACAGCCGTTATTTATTAACTCTTACTGCCCGCCGTGATGGTGCTTCTGTATTTGGAAAAAATACCAGCAAGTTTGCCTGGTTTCCATCTGTCGCACTGGCCTGGAATGCCAGCAAAGAAAAGTTTTTAGAAAATGTAAACTGGTTAAACAATTTAAAGCTTCGTTACAGTTATGGTTTGGCAGGTAACCAGGGCATTCCCCCATATGGCAGTATTACTTCATTGGGCACAGTTGCTGTTCCATACAATGGATTAAGTACCGTAGGTTTAATAAATAATGTGTTAGGCAATAATAATTTAACCTGGGAAAGTACATTTGGCGGCAATTTCGGGATTGACTTTTCTATTCTTAAAAATAAAATTTCAGGTAGTATAGAAACCTATAGCACTAAGTCAAAAGATTTGCTGGTGTTTAGAAGTTTACCGACTATTACAGGTTATACAAGAGTGTTAGACAATTTAGGTGTAGTGTCTAATAAAGGAATTGAAGTGTCTGTAAAAACACAAAACTTAGCCATTAAAGATTTTAAATGGGAAACATCTGTAAATTTTTCAAGCAATAGAAATAGAATTGTTGAATTGTATGGCGACGGGAAAAATGATGTAGGTAACCGTTGGTTTATTGGCAAACCTATAAGCGTTGTGTACGATTATAAAGTAGCAGGCATTTGGCAAACAGGCGAAAGTCCTGCCAATACAGATCCTACAGCAAAACCCGGTGATTTAAAATTTGAAGATGTAAATGGCAGTAAAACCATTACTGCCGATGACAGGGTTATACTTGGTCAATCAGCACCGAAATGGATTGGTGGTTTAACCAATACTTTTCATTACAAAAATTTGCACTTAAATATTTTTATACAAACCGTACAGGGTGTTACACGTAATAACTCCATGCTCGATTTCAGGGATTTAGCTGGGCGGCAAAATTTACCTGCCGAAATTGGCTACTGGACAAGTACTAACGGCAGCAATACAAGGCCATCTCTTACCTACAACAATAGCAGGTTATATGGCTATGCAAGTGATGCCAGTTATACCAGGTTAAAAGATGTTACTTTAAGTTATGTAGCAGGAAGTAAAATGTTGGAGAAATCTAAATTGGGTGGTATTACATTTTATGTAAGCGGCAGAAATTTAATTACATGGACTAATTGGATAGGTTGGGACCCAGAGGCTGACTTTGACAGAGCCCCCGGTGCTGCGGCTAATGCTAACAATACTTATCCTGTAGTACGCACCATTATATTTGGTGCCAACATTAATCTTCGTTAATCAATTTTAAATTTTTATAAAATGAAAAAATTATTATTTATTTTTCTTACTGCTGCAAGCGTTATTATTTTTAACGCATCCTGTAAAAAAACTTTTTTAGATGAAAAAGTTTACAGCAGTTATACACCAGAGGCTTTAAGCGATTCATTGTCATTTGATGCAGCAATGGCCGGTATTCAAAGCCAGTATGCTTTGTGGCATACCATTGGTGCCGATAATGTAAATTCACAAGGTTGGTTATGTGTTTGGCAAATGGGAACCGATGTTGCATTTAACAAAGCACCTGCCGATTTAGACCCATTAGCTGTGCCTTACACCAATTATGAAAACTTAACCTCTACCGACAATACTGCTTTAGTAGCCTGGAAATGGGCTTACAATTTAATTAACAATTGCAACAATGTAATAAGTAAGGTAGATGGTGCTACAATGGGGCAGGCTAATAAAACTATAATTAAAGCCGAGGCTGGCTTTTATCGTGGTTTGGCATATAATACATTAGCAACTTTGTTTGGTAAAGTGCCATTAATTACTGAACCACTAACTGCACCTAAAACCGATTTTGTAAGAGCAGCTTTGGCCGATGTAAATAATTTAATTACTGCCGATTTATTATTTGCAAAAAACAATTTGCCCACAATTAATAACGTAAAAAGCAACAGCAAAGGAAAATTATTTGCCCGTCCAAATAAATCAATGGCATCTCATTTATTAGCAGAAGTGTATTTGCGTACAGGCGATAATTTAAAAGCAGAGCAAGAAGCTGATGCAGTAATTGGCAGCGGCGATTTTAATTTAATTAATGCCCGTTATGGAGTAAAATCATCACAACCCGGCGATGCATTCAGCGATATGTTTATTTACGGCAACCAGCGTCGTGTACAAGGTAATAGAGAATCTATATGGACAATGGAAATTGAAAACCCAAATACAATAACTGGTGGTGCAGGGCTGGTAACTTCCCCTATTTTCCCGGGCTTTACTTTTGCTGCACCACAGCATCGCCGTGTATGGGGCAATCGTTATCATCAGCAGGCAGGTATGTTACTTTGCGATTCTCTTGGCGGCAGGGGCATCAGCAGAATAGCAGTTACCTATTTTGTATTGAATAATTATGGCGCAGGCGATATGCGTAATTCACAATTTAATATCCGCAGAGATTATTGGTATAATAATCCTGCATCACCTTTATTTGGGCAAAAGGTAAACCCAAATGCTGCCGGGGTTGATACCAATCGTTTTATTGTACCTCAAATAACAAAATGGAATCAATATGACCCTAACGATGCATTTGGTTTTGCAATGATAAAAGATATTATTGTTATGCGCTTAGGAGAAACTTATTTATTAAAAGCAGAAGCACAGTTTAAGCAGGGAAAGACCATAGATGCGGCAACTACACTTAATATTTTAAGGGCAAGAGCTAATGCTTCTCCAATTGCTGCAGGCGATGTTACTTTAGATTTTATTCTTGATGAAAGAGCGAGGGAATTAATTGGAGAAGAAAACCGCCGCATGACGCTAATGCGTACGGGTACTTTAGTGAACAGGGTTGTTGGCCGTGGGTTAAAAATTACAGGGATAGCAGCAAAGCATTTACTACTGCCAATACCGCTTTCAGAAATACAATTAAATAAGGATGCAGTGCTTGATCAAAATGCAGGTTATTAAGCAGTAGTTATAAAAGACCACTTTTTTCCCTCTCCTATGGAAAGGGGGTAGTGGTGAGGTTAAAAAATTCAACATGCAATCATCAAAATTATTTTCATTAAAAGATAAAGTAATAATAGTAACAGGTGGTACAGGAGTATTAGGTACTTCATTTGTAAATGCAATTGCAGAAGCTGGCGGAATAGTTATTATTACAGGTATTGATGAACAGGCCTGCATTAAAAAGGCAGAAGAAATAAATGCAAGTGGTGGCAAAGCGCTTGGTGTTTATGCCAATGTACTGGAAGAAGAACAACTTGCTGCAGCAAGAGAAAAAATACTAAACGCCTTCGGTAAAATTGATGGCTTAGTAAATGCAGCAGGCGGTAATGTGCCCGAAGCGGTAGTAGATAATGATGCCGATATTTTTGCTATGAATATTGATGGAATGAAAAAAGCATTGGTGCTTAATCTTTGGGGAACAATTATTCCATCACAAATATTTGGAGCAGCAATGGCAAAGAATGGCAAAGGAACCATTGTGAATATTTCTTCGGTAAGCCCCAAGAATGCTTTGACAAAAGTATTAGGCTACAGTATGGGAAAGGCCGCCATTGATATTTATACAAAATGGTTTGCTGTGGAAGTTGCCAACAGGTATGGTGATAAAATAAGAGTAAATGCTATTACTCCCGGTTTCTTTTTAACAGAACAAAACAGAACATTGCTTACAAACAGCGACGGCAGCTATAAAGAAAGGGCGCATGCAATTATAAAGCATACGCCATTTAAAAAATTTGGCCATCCTGATGATTTGAAAGGGGCATTAATTTATTTATTAAGCGATTCTTCATCATTTGTTACCGGCTCAGAAATTTTTGTAGATGGCGGTTTTACAAAATTTAGCGGAGTTTAAAAGCCCCTCCTAACCTCCCCGAAGGGGAGGAACTTAAAAGCACTTTAAAATTATTAAAATGAATACTGATACATTTCAAGAGGGTTCTAATGCCTCCCCGAAGGGGAGGCTAGGAGGGGCTTCTTATAAAAACACCGGCTACCGCATGGAGCAAACCATGCGCTGGTATGGACCTAATGACCCTGTGAGTTTACAGGATATAAAACAGGCCGGCTGCACTGGTATTGTAACGGCATTGCATCACATCCCCAATGGCAAAATATGGACGGTTGAGGAAATAACAAAACGTAAAAACGAAATTGAAACAGCAGGTTTACAGTGGAGTGTGGTAGAAAGTGTGCCGGTACATGAAGCTATTAAAACACATACCCCAGGGTTTGAAAGCTATATTGAAAATTATAAACAATCATTGCGCAACTTAAGTGCATGCAATGTAAAAATTGTTACCTACAATTTTATGCCAGTATTAGATTGGACAAGAACCGACCTGGCTTATACTGTTGAGGATGGCAGCAAGGCTTTGCGTTTTGAAAAAGCAGCGTTTGTTGCCTTTGATGTTTTTATTTTAAAAAGAAAAGGGGCTGAGAATGAATACACAAAAGAAGAACTGGCAAAAGCAGAAAATAGGTTTGCCGCAATGAGTGATGATGAAAAGAAACTGTTGCAAAGAAATATTATTGCAGGTTTGCCAGGCAGTGAAGAGAGTTTTACCCTGGAGCAATTTCAAACAGCTTTAGATGCATATAAAAATATTGATGCGTCAAAATTGCGGGAGCATCTTATCTATTTTTTAAAGCAAATAATGCCAGTAGCAGATGAAGTGGGTGTAAAAATGGTTATCCATCCCGATGACCCGCCTTATGCCATTTTAGGTTTACCAAGAGTTGTAAGCACTGCATCCGATTTTGAAGCATTGACATCTGCTGTTCCCTCTTTAAACAATGGGCTTTGTTTTTGTACGGGGTCGTTTGGTGTAAGAGCGGATAATGATTTGCCAGCTATTATAAAAAAGTTTGGCGAAAGGATAAATTTTATACACCTGCGTAGCACCAAAAGAAATGAGTACGGCGATTTTTACGAAGACAATCATTTGGAAGGTGATGTAGATATGTATGCCGTAATAAAAGAAATTGTACAGGTAATGCAGCAAAGAAATATTTCTATCGCAGTTCGCCCCGACCATGGCCACCAAATGCTGGATGATTTAAAGAAAAAAACAAACCCAGGTTATTCAGCTATTGGTAGGTTAAGAGGCCTAGCCGAAATAAGAGGAGTTGAGTTAGGCGTATTAAGAAATATAACTGATCAATAATAAAGAACTGATGAAAAACAAAGTTTGTTGCTTTGGGGAATTATTAATGCGGCTTTCGCCAAATACCGGCGAAGACTGGATGAATAATAATATGCCTTTTCATATCGGCGGTGCCGAATTAAATGTAGCAACTGCTTTGGCAAAATGGAATATACCTGCAAAATATGTTACGGTATTGCCTGCCAATTATCTTTCGGAGCAGTTAATAAAATATATCAATAAAAAAAATATCGCAGCAAATGATATTGTTTTTTCCGGCAACCGAATTGGGATTTATTATTTACCCATTGGTTACGATTTAAAAAACGCAGTTGCATTTTACGACAGGGATAATACCTCTTTTTCAGCAGTAAAACCCGGAGTAATAGATTGGGATAAAATATTTTCCGATTGTTCCTGGTTTCATTTTAGTGCCATCAGCCCTGCATTAAATGAAAATGTGGCTGCTGTTTGTAAAGAAGCTGTAGAAGCAGCTTCGGCAAAAGGAATAACCATTTCAGTTGATTTAAATTACCGTTCTAAACTATGGCAATATGGAAAACAGCCTGTTGATGTAATACCAGATTTAGTAAAACATTGTAATGTTATCATGGGAAATGTTTGGGCAGTAGAAAGTTTACTTGGCATTAAATCTGTTATTGAAAGCAGCACTGGTAAATCACAACAGCAATTAATAGATGCTGCTGGTGAAAGCATGTTGCAATTGCACAACCAATATCCACAGGCAACAACATTTGCATACACCTACCGCTTGGAAAATACGTACTGGGCTGTAATACAGCATGGCAAAGAAAGGGCAGTTTCAAAAGAATACGATGTAAAAGATACAGTAGATAAAGTGGGCAGCGGTGATTGTTTTATGGCAGGTTTAATTTATGGCATCACTAAAAAAGATAACATGCAAAATATTTCGGAATATGCAGCCGCAGCGGCAGTAGGAAAATTGTACGAAGCAGGCGATGCAACCAATCAAAGTAGTGAGGATATAAAACAAAGAATAACAACATGCAGCCAATAGGGAAATACAGGTGGACGATTTGCAGTTTGGTATTTTTTGCCACCACAATAAATTATTTAGACCGTGCTGTTATCAGCTTATTAAAATCCAACTTATCAAAAGAGTTTGCCTGGACAGAAACTGACTATGCTAACATTGTAGTTGTTTTTCAGTTGTGTTATGCATTGGGTTTGCTTGGTGCAGGAAGATTGATTGACAAACTGGGAACAAAAATTGGTTATGCATTGGCAACAACCTTATGGAGTGTGTCAGCAATTTTACATGCCTTGGCAACCAACACTTTTGGTTTTATGATAGCAAGAGGCGCATTGGGTGTAACAGAGGCAGGAAATTTTCCGGCGGCTATAAAAACAGTGGCAGAATGGTTTCCTAAAAAAGAAAGAGCGCTGGCTACAGGCATTTTTAATTCGGGCTCTAATATTGGTGCAATCGTTGCACCGCTTACTGTTCCTTTTATTGCCGAAAAATGGGGCTGGCAATGGGCATTTATCCTTACAGGTTTAATTGGTTTTGTTTGGTTGATTTTTTGGTTTTTAATATATGAAGTTCCAAAGAAACACAAAAAAATATCACAGCAGGAATACGATTATATTCATAGTGATGTTGATGAAAAAGCCGAAGATGATACAGAAGCACCTAAATTATCATGGGTAAAATTATTGGGCTATAAACAAACATGGGCTTTTGCCATTGGTAAATTTTTAACCGACCCGGTGTGGTGGTTCTATCTTTTTTGGTTGCCCGACTTTTTAGAAAAGCAATATGCTTTAACCAAAACAGATATTGCATTCCCGGTTGCGCTTGCATATACGCTGTCCACAATAGGAAGCATCTTTGGTGGCTGGTTACCCATGCATTTTATTAAAAAGGGATGGACAATTTTTCGGTCACGTAAAACCTCAATGTTTATTTATGCATTATGTGTGCTGCCTGTTGTATCCGCACAGTATTTGGGCAGCATTAACATGTGGCTGGCAGTAAGCATCATTGGTATGGCAATGGCTGCACACTAGGCATGGAGCGCCAACATATTTACAACGGTAAGTGATATGTTTCCTAAATCAGCCACAGCATCTGTAACAGGTATTGGCGGTATGTTTGGCGCAATAGGTGGAATATTAATTGCAAAAAGTGCAGGTAAATTATTTGATTATTATAAAGCAAACGGGCATGTTGAAACAGGATATTTAATTATGTTTTTAATATGCAGTGTTGTTTATATTCTTGCATGGTTAATTATGCATGTATTAGTTCCTAAAATGAAAAAGACTGAATTTTAACTCTTACACAATAAATTTAAAATAAATGAAAAAGGTATTACTTGGTTGCATGGCATACTTAATGCTAATAAATGTAAATGCACAGGAATTTAAAATTGCAAATGTAAATGACATTGCCTTATTCCCCCAGCAAAATGAATTGCGTAATGCTATAAATATTTCCGGCATCTGGAAATTTAAAAAAGATGCACAGAATCTTGGCGAAAAAGAACAATGGTATAATGGGCTTACCAACAGTGTTTCCATTGCGGTGCCCGGCAGCTGGAATGAGCAACTGGAAGAAATAAGAGATTATATGGGGCATGTATGGTATGAGCAAAACAGTTATGTGCCTGCCAGTTGGAAGGGACAAAAAATATTTTTACGGGTGGGCTCTGCAAATTATGCTGCTAAAGTTTGGGTTAACGGCAAAGCAGTGGGCAGCCATATGGGCGGGCATTTGCCTTTTGCTTTTGAAATTACCAATGATATTGTTTGGAATGGAACAAACCGGATAACCATACAGGTTGAAAATATTTTGAAGCCCAACAGGGTACCTGTTGGTGGATTGCCTCCGGGTAGTTTATTTAACAGCAACCCGTCTGCCAATTTTGATTTTTTTCCTTACGGTGGATTACAACGACCGGTGTGGATTTATTCCCTTCCTAAAAATTCTATCAATGATATTACCCTAAAAACTTCTTTAGACGGAACTGTTGAAATAAAAATTAAAAAAGAGGGCCTTGCAAAACAGGGAACAATAAAAATAACTGGCGATGGTAAAGTGTATGAGGCTGCCTGCACATTTATTGGTGATGAAGGTACGGCAACAGTAAAAATTCCCAATCCGCATTTATGGGATACAAAAGACCCATATCTGTATAATTTATCTGTTTCACTAAACACCGGAAAAGGAATAACTGATAAATATAATTTACCAGTTGGCATTCGAACTGTTGCTGTTAATAACAATCAAATCCTGTTAAATGGAAAACCAGTTTTTCTAAAAGGCTTTGGCAAGCATGAAGACTTTCCCATTTTTGGTAAAGGCACTGCTTATCCTGTAATAGTAAAAGATTATACACTGTTGAAATGGGTTGGAGCAAATTCATACCGCACCTCTCACTATCCCTACGATGAAGAATATATGGATATGGCAGATAGAGAAGGTATTTTAATAATTGACGAAACACCTGCAGTTGGTTTGTACTTTGATAATAATCTTGACATGGTGAACGAACGCAAAGAAGTATGCAAGCAACAAATAAAAGAATTGATTACTAGAGACAAAAACCATCCATCGGTTATAATGTGGAATTTAGCCAATGAACCCTTTGCAGCTAAAATGGATTTTAGTCTTTCTAAAAAAGCACCTAGTGATGAGGTATCCCTTAATTTTTTTAAAGAGTTATTTAAAACTGCAAAGGATGCAGATGATACAAGACTCACTTCTATTGTTGGTGTGCAGGGTGGTCCCGATGAGTGGCTGGGTTTATCAGATGTAATTTGTATTAACCGTTACTATGCCTGGTACACTTTGCAGGGAAAAATTGCAGAAGGCGCCGCCAGTTTAAGTAAAGAACTGGATGATTTGCATACTCAATTTAATAAACCTGTTTTAGTTACTGAGTTTGGTGCGGATACTTATCCGGGTATGCATGCCGACCAGCCTGAAATGTTTACAGAAGAATACCAAAAAGAATTTATAAAAGCCTACTTAGATGTGGCGGATACCAAGCCATTTGTTTGTGGTATGCATATTTGGGCCTTTACCGATTTTAAAACCGGGCAAGGAGTTATCCGTTTTGGCGGGATGAACTGGAAAGGTGTTTTTACACGGGATAGAAAGCCTAAATTAGCTGCACATTATTTAAAAAGCCGCTGGGCAAAATAAATTTAATATGAGCAGCAAAATAATCCTCACGGTTTTGGCAGTATTAATACTAAAAGAAAGTACAGCACAAATTTTTAAACAGCCGGTACTGGGCTACCGCTCTGCAAAAATTTTAACCATTAGTGGTTTACAGTTTAAAGATTTAAATATAAATGGTACATTAGATAAGTATGAAGACTGGCGGCTGCCGTATACTATAAGAGCCAAAGATTTACTTTCACAAATGAGTGTCGAGCAAAAAGCTGGGTTTATGCTTATCAGTTCTACCCGTTTAAAAAACGACTGGAGTTTTGAAGCACCAAAAACAACAGACCCCGTAACCAGCGATTTTAATGAAGTGGATTTAGTACAAACGGTTAACATGTTTTCTAAACAGCCATTGCCCGTACCTGTTATGTCGGCTGCCGGTACAACAAAAGCTATTACACAATATCATCTTCGTCACTTTATTTTAAGGGTTAATACCAGCACCAGAACTATAGCAGAATGGAGTAATAAGCTGCAGGCACTCTGTGAAAGCGATGGATTGGGCATTCCGGCAATTGTTGCATCAAATCCACGTAATCATATTACCAAAGATGCTTCCATTGGTTTAAGCGTTGGTAAAACATCTTTTAGCACATGGCCCGGTGAGCTGGGGTTATCAGCAACAAGAGATTTGAAATTAGTAAGAACATTTGCAGAAACTGCTAAACAGGAATGGGCTGCTGTTGGCCTTAGAAAGGGTTATATGTACATGGCCGATTTAAGTACCGAACCAAGGTGGCAGCGGGTGGAAGGTACTTTTGGTGAAGATGCTAATTGGGTGGCAAAAATGACTACAGAAATAGTACTTGGATTTCAGGGTAAAAAATTAAATAATACTTCGGTGGCACTTACCACAAAACATTTTCCGGGCGGCGGTGCTACTGAAGGCGGGCAAGATCCACATTTTAACTGGGGAAAAAACGAAGTTTTTCCCGGAGGGATGTTTAAAAATAATCTCATTCCTTTTAAAGCAGCCATAAAAGCAGGCACTGCTTCCATTATGCCTTATTACTCCATACCCAATAATACCAAGTATGAAAAAATTGCTTATGCATATAA
>JAGVCC010000063.1 GCA_020059395.1 Chitinophagales bacterium
ATTCGTATTGACAATCCAACAAATTCCGCACGCTGGTACCCTGGCGCAGGTATTTACCGTAATGTTTGGCTTACAAAAACTGATGCAGTACACGTAGCACATTGGGGCACTTTTGTTACCAGTAAAAATGTATCGGCACAAAAAGCAACTGTTTTAGTAAGTATGCAAATTGAAAACAATTATACAACCAATAAAAAAATACAGGTAGTAACAGAAATTTTTACCTGGAATGCCCGCAATAATAAAGTAATAAAAAAAGTAGCATCGCTGCCGGGTGCAATACAAGTGGCTGCAGGCAATACCACAACTGTAAGGGCAACTGTTACTGTAAACAACCCTATGCTGTGGGGCCCGCCGCCAAAGCAGCATCCTAATTTGTATGCCGCCATAACAAAGCTGTATATAAACAATAAAGTGGTGGATGCTTACAAAACAATTTTTGGCATACGTGCTGTTGAATTTGATGCAGTAAATGGCATGAAAGTAAACGGAGAAAAAATCCGTTTACAAGGTGTAAACCAGCACCACGACCTTGGCGCACTGGGCGCTGCATTTAATACAAGGGCTGCAGAAAGGCAACTGGAAATATTGGCTGAAATGGGTTGCAACGCCATTCGTTTAGCACATAACCCACCGGCACCAGAGTTACTGGATTTAACTGACCGCATGGGCTTTTTAGTTATTGATGAAATTTTCGACAGCTGGGAGCGTAAAAAAACACCGCTTGATTTTCATTTAATTTTTCCTGAATGGTACGAAGCAGATACAAGGTCTTTTATACGGCGGGATAAAAATCATCCATCGGTAATTGCATGGAGTTATGGTAACGAAGTGGGTGAACAATATACTGCGGATACCGGTGCAATTATTTCAAAACGCTTATATAATATTGTAAAAGATGAAGACCCCACAAGGCCTGCCACCGCATCAATGAACTATGCAAAACCATACATGCCTTTTCCTGCTGTTATGGATGTAATAAGTTTAAATTATCAGGGTGAGGGCATAAGGGATGCTCCTGCATATGCTCACTTACGTGGCATACGTACAACGCCATTGTATCCGGCTTTTCAAAAACAATTTCCTGATAAATTAATTGTAAGCAGCGAAACAGCATCTGCTTTCAGCACAAGAGGCACTTATATTTTTCCGGTAACGGATGGTGTTAGTGCTCCTGTTAGCGATAGCACAGGGGGAGATTCTGTAAATAAATATGTGAGCGCTTACGAATTATACACTGCTCCATTTGGCGCATCGGCCGATAAAGTTTTTGCATCGCAGGATAAACATCTTTTTGTAGCCGGAGAATTTGTTTGGAGCGGCTGGGATTATTTAGGGGAACCTACCCCATACTATTCTGCACGTAGTTCTTACTGTGGTATTATCGATTTGGCAGGATTTAAAAAAGACCGTTTTTATCTCTATCAAAGCCGGTGGAAACCAGAGTTGCCAATGGTACATATGTTACCACACTGGAACTGGCCAAACCGTATTGGGCAAAAAACACCTGTGCATGTTTTTACTTCGGGTGATGAAGCGGAGCTTTTTTTAAACGGCCAGTCGTTAGGTAAAAAGAAAAAAGCAGCATATGAATACAGGCTAAGGTGGGATGATGTGGTTTACCAGCCCGGAGCATTAAAAGTGGTTGCCTATAAAAATAATAAACAATGGGCTGAACAAACCGTTAAACCCACCGGCAGTGCCACAGCTTTAAAAGCAACTGCAGACAGAACCATAATAACTGCAGATGGTGAAGACCTTAGTTTTATTACAATAAGTGTAACAGATAAAGATGGCAACATTGTACCAGATGCAAACAATAACATCAGCGTAACTATTGAAGGCCCCGGCCAAATTGTTGCAACAGATAACGGCGACCCCGCCAGTCTGGTATCTTTTTCATCTAAAGAAAGGCAGGCTTATTTTGGCTTGTTGTTAGTAATTGTAAAAGCACAAAAAGGAAAAGCTGGTACAATAAAAATAAACGCATCAGCCAATGGACTTTTAACAAGCGATATTAAAATAATAACCCAATAAATATTTTTTAAAAATGAAGTTGGTACAATGTAAAAGTAGTTTTTTAAGAAATTGTTTTGCTGCAATTGCAGTTATTAGTGCTACAGCGATAACAACTGGCTGCGGTAAAGATAAAAATACAGGAACAGGTGGCAGCACACCTATTGTAACGGTAGACGCAGCAGTAACAATTGCTGCCACACAAAATCATCAAACCATACAGGGCTTTGGTTGCGCTACAGTATTTACACCACCCGGTACCACTTTGTATACCAGCAATGAATTTGACCGGTTATTTGGCACAGGTAATGGTAAAGTTGGTTTATCATTATTAAGAATAAGGGTTGCCAGTGATGAGCCATGGCGTGCAGTGGAATTAAACCATGCAAAATTGGCCATACAAAATGGTGCAAGAGTTTTTGCAACACCCTGGAGCCCGCCGGCAAATATGAAAACAAATAACAACATTATTGGTGGCGCATTAAAAACAGACAGCAGCGCCGCGTACGCAAAATATTTAAACGATTTTGCAAACTACATGGCGGCAAATGGAGCGCCGCTGTATGCTGTATCTGTACAAAACGAACCCGACTGGAATCCATCTTACGAAGGTTGCCAGTGGTCTGCAGCAGAGATGACCAGCTTCTTAAAAAATCATGGGCATTTAATAACTGCCACAAAGCTAATGGCACCAGAACTGGTCAATAACAATCAAACCTATATGAACACTATTTTAGGCGACAATGGGGCGGTTGCGAATGTTGATATACTGGGTACACATATTTATGGTGGTGGTATTGTTGAAAACGCCACCGCAAAAAGCTTAAATAAAGAAGTGTGGATGACAGAACATTTAGATACTAATTATCATTACACAGCAAACATAAACACAGCTGTAGAAATACATAACTGTTTAACGGCAGCTAATTTTAGTGCTTACATATGGTGGTATGGCAAACGTTTTTACGGGCCCATTGGGCAAGATGGCATGGTGACAAAACGAGGTTACATCATGTCGCACTTTGCCCGTTTTATTAAACCCGGTGCTGTACGTATAGGCAGCAATGCCAACAGCCGCACAGATGTACTCATTTCCGCCTATAACAGCAGTGATAAAAAAATTATTGTTGCCATTAATACAGGTGGCTACACTGTAAATCAAAAAATTACAATGCAGAATGGTACAGTAGCTACAGTGGTGCCTTATACAACTAGTGAACTAAAAAATGTGGAGCAAGGCAATGCTGTAACGGCTGTTAATAACAGTTTTAGTTTTACTTTGCCTGCTTACAGTATAACAACATTTGTTGAACAATAAAAGCAGGAGCATAACTTTGCCCGACTAAATTTTTAAAAAATAAAATAACAGGTATGTCAGTAATTACAGGAAGTAAAGAATTTTTTAAAGAAATAGGCGTCATAAAATTTGAAGGCCTTGGCAGCGACAATCCGCTGGCTTTTCGCTGGTACGATGAAAATAAAGTAGTAGCCGGTAAACCACTTAAAGAATGGCTGCGTTTTGCATGTGCTTACTGGCACAGTTTTGTTGGGAGTGGTGCCGATCCTTTTGGCGAAGCCACCCATTTATTTCCGTGGAATGAAAAAGCAGATGCTGTGGAAAGAGCAAAAGATAAAGCCGATGCGGCATTTGAATTTATTACCAAACTGGGTATGCCTTACTATTGTTTTCATGATGTGGATGTGGTGGATTACACCAACGATGTAAACGAAAACGACCGCCGCCTGCAGGCACTCACCGCTTATTTAGCTGAAAAACAAAAAGCCAGCGGTGTAAAATTATTATGGGGCACTGCTAATTTATTTTCTAATAGAAGATACATGAATGGTGCCAGCACCAATCCTGATTTTCACGTGCTGGCACATGGAGGGGCACAGGTTAAAGCGGTATTAGATGCCACCATTGCACTGGGCGGAGAAAACTATGTTTTCTGGGGTGGCCGTGAAGGTTACATGACTTTGCTGAACACCAATATGAAAAGAGAGAAAGAGCATTTGGCCCGCTTTCTTCACACAGCAAAAGACTATGCAAGGAAAAATGGTTTTAAAGGCAAATTTTTTATTGAACCAAAACCTTGTGAGCCCAGTAAACACCAATACGATTATGATGCAGAAACGGTGATAGGGTTTTTACGACAGTATGATTTATTAAATGATTTTAGTTTAAACCTGGAAGTTAACCATGCCACACTTGCCGGGCACACCATGCAGCATGAAATGCAGGTAGCGGTTGATGCAGGCTTGCTGGGCAGTATGGATGCTAACCGGGGCGACTATCAAAACGGGTGGGATACCGATCAGTTCCCCAACGACATTAATGAACTTACAGAATGTATGCTCATATTGCTGCAGGCCGGTGGCTTTAAAGGTGGCGGCATCAACTTCGATGCAAAAATTAGAAGAAACAGTACCCACCCGGCTGATTTATTTTATGCTCACATTGGCGGTATTGATGTGTTTGCACGTGCGCTGATAACTGCAGATAATATTCTGCAAAAATCTGATTACAATAAAATACGCAGCAGCCGTTATGCTTCTTTTGACAGTGGCAAAGGTGCTGCATTTGTAAAAGGTGAATTATCATTGGAAGATTTAAGGGCCTACGCCATTGAAAATGGTGAGCCTGCTGTAACAAGTGGCAAGCAGGAATATCTGGAAAATTTAATAAACAGGTTTATATAAATACAACTCTGCCTTAAAGCAGTTACAATCTAAAACAGTTTTTTGGGATTTTTCATATTTGAAGCAAGGAAAGCCCCGGACATAGTTCGGGGTCTTTTTTAAATTTATAAAATGAAAAACTTTTCTTTGAACAACTGACAGATATCATTCAACTAAAAAATTGGACCTACCTAAAATAAAAAAGGGAACAAAATACAAAACTTGTATTTTATTCCCTTTGGGTAACCAATGGGGCTCGAACCCACGACCCTCAGAATCACAATCTGATGCTCTAACCAACTGAGCTATGGCTACCATTTTACTATTGTTACCAACAGGGCGGCAAAAATACATAAAAACAGTTTTGCTCCAAAATACATTTTAAAGCTTTTGGCAAAAAAAGGTGTTCCTTTGCAGCCAAATTTTTTATACATGAACTGGTGGCTGGTGCTTATTCCCTTAATTTCTGCATTCATTGGCTGGTTTACAAACTGGATAGCCATTAAAATGCTCTTTCATCCCAAAGAACCAAAACGGTTACTGGGTATAACTTTTCACGGCATTTTCCCCAAAAGGCAGCAGCAGTTTGCTGAAAAACTGGGCAAACTGGTAAGTACTGAGCTGCTATCTTTTTCTGACATTGAAACAAAAATTACAAGTAAAGATAATCTTGATAAAATAATGCCGCATGTTGAAGGGCATATTGACAACTTTATACGAACTAAATTAAGCGATACATTCCCCATGCTAAGCATGTTTATAGGCGATAAAACCATTAATCAGCTGAAAGATGGTTTTATGAAAGAGCTACAAACTATTTTTCCGGAGCTGATGACTAAATATATGGGTAACCTAAAAAAAGACCTTGACCTGGAGCAAATTGTTATAAAAAAAGTGCAAGGATTTAGCAGCGATAAGCTGGAAGCTATTTTGAATGATATAATGAAGAAGGAATTTAAGTTTGTTGAAATTATAGGTGGTGTTTTAGGTTTTGTAATTGGTTTGCTGCAGGTGCTGCTCACTCTATTTACAACCAGTTAACCGCTTTTTCCTACAGGTATATTACCATTTATCCGCTTTAGGCCGGTAATCATCAACTTTTAAGCCCAATTTTGGTTAAAGCATCATCGCAGGCAACTGCTTTTTGTAATAAAAACGTCTAATTGAAAAATTTTTGTATGAGGATTCTAAGTCTGGTTTTAAGTACCGCCATTGTTTTTACAAGTTTTATTGCCACGGCACAAATGACCGGTGGCAATCGTAGCCAAATGGGTGGCCAAAATATGAATGTGGGCCAGTTTTACGGAAAAATCGTAGACTCTGCCAGTAATAAAGCCATAGAAGCGGCATCTGTTCAGTTAATTCAAAACAAAATGGACAGTGTTACTAAAAAAAGAAAAGATGTGGTTGTAAGTGGAATGCTTACAACAAAGAAAGGTGAATTCAGTTTGGAAAATCTGCCCGTAATGGCTGCTTACAAAATAAAAATATCGGCCATTGGCTATAAAGTTTATGAGGCTAAAGTAAATTTTGATTTAAACCCTAATGCCATGCGCAGCGGGGATATGAGCAGCATGTTAAACGGTGTATTAAAAGATTTGGGCAATATAAAATTACAGATTGATGCTGTGCAGTTACAGAGTGTAACAGTGGTAAGCAGCACACCTGCATTAACCATGAACATAGACCGCAAAGTTTTTAATGTAGAAAAGAACCTGGTAAGCGTTGGTGGCACAGCCGCTGATGTGATGAAAAACGTACCCGGCCTTAATGTGGATATTGATGGTAATGTAACCATGCGTAATGCAGCCCCGCAAATTTTTGTAGATGGAAGGCCCAGCACCCTATCGCTTGACCAAATACCTGCCGATGCTATTGCCAGTGTGGAAATGATTACCAACCCCAGCGCTAAATACGACGCCAGTGGCGGTGGAGCTGGTATATTAAATATTGTGCTGAAGAAAAACCGCAAGGCAGGGTACAATGGTAATGTACGTGCCAGTATAGACAGCCGCGGCAGGCCTGGTGGTGGTGGTGACATTAATATTAAGCAAGGAAAAATTAACTTTTTTGC